>JADLCO010000150.1 GCA_020847115.1 Pseudomonadales bacterium
AAGTGGGGTTGGACTGGCCGCCCTCGAACTTCTCGGCTTTTTCCAGGCTGCCGAAGCCGGGGATCTGCGCGGCCAGGTAGCTGCCCAGGCGATCCAGCGGCAGTTGGTCGATCGGTTGTGCCATCGAATCCCCCGGCTCAGGCGTACTGTTTCACCAGCGACCGGCCGAGCTGCATCATATGCACCTGGTCGGGGCCGTCGGCGAAGCGGATCTGGCGGGCGTAGGTGAAGGCCTCGGCGAGGAAGTAGTCCTCGGTGAGGCCGCCGGCACCGTGCACCTGGATGGCGCGGTCGATGACGCGCTGGGCCATGGCCGGGGTGACGATCTTGATCGCAGCGATCAGGTCGCGGGCCTCCTTGGTGCCCTCGCGGTCGATCTTCTCGGCCGCGCGCAGGGTCAGCAGGCGGGCCTGCTCGATGTCGCAGAAGGATTGCGCGATGTCCTCGCGCACCGACTGGTGCTCGCTCAGCTTGCGGCCGAAGGTGCTGCGCCGCTCGACGCGCTGGCACATCAGCTCCAGCGCCCGCTGCGCACAGCCGATCAGGCGCATGCAGTGGTGGATGCGCCCAGGGCCGAGGCGGCCCTGGGCGATCTCGAAACCGCGGCCTTCGCCGAGCAGCACGTTCTCCACCGGCACGCGCACGGTCTCGAACACCATCTCGCCGTGACCCAGCGGCGGGTCGGCGTAGCCGAGCGTGGTGAGCGCGCGCACTACCTTTACTCCAGGGGTGTCGCGCGGAACCAGGATCTGCGACTGCTGCAGATGGCGGTTGGGATTGTCCGGATCGGTCTTGCCCATCAGGATGATGATCTTGCAGTTCTCGTGCAGGATTCCGGTGATGAACCACTTACGACCGTTGATGACGTACTCGTCGCCGTCGCGCACGATCGAGCACTGCACGTTGGTGGCATCCGAGCTGGCCACGTCCGGCTCGGTCATGGCGAACGCAGAGCGGATCTCGCCGGCGAGCAGCGGTTCCAGCCAGCGCGCCTTCTGCGCCTCGGTGCCGTACTTGATGAACACCTCCATGTTGCCGGTATCCGGGGCGTTGCAGTTGAACACCTCCGGCGCCCACAGCACCCGGCCCATGATCTCGGCCAGCGGCGCATAGTCGAGGTTGGAAAGCCCGTCCGGATGATGGCGCGCGGGCAGGAACAGGTTCCACAGGCCGGCCTTCTTCGCCTTGGCTTTCAGTTCGACCATCAGCGGCGGGCTGGCCCAGGGATTGGCGGCAGTCTTCAGGTACTCCTGGTAGGCGTGCTCGACCGGGTAGATCTCCTCGTCCATGAACTGCTGCAAGCGCCACTGCAGATCGCGCGCCTTGTCGGAATAGTCGAAGTTCATCGTTGGTCCTGTCCTCGGGTAAATGCGGGGTAACGGGGCTCATGCCATGGTGATGGCATGCTCGCGGTCGGGCCGCTCCATGTGGGCGAGCACATTGAAGGCGTACAGCGCCAGGCGCTCGCCGTGGCGTAGAAATCTACTGATGGAGGTATTGCGGATCTGCATCATCAGCTCCACGGCGGCGGCGTCGGACAGCCCCACGGCGTGCTTGACCGCCAGCGACTTGGGCCCGCCCGAGGAGACTATCAACACCCGCTGCCCCGACGGGCCGGCGCCCACCTCCTCCAGGCTCGCCACCACGCGCCGGTTGAAATCGGCCCAGCTTTCGATCTGTTGGCCTTCGGCTGCCAATTCGGCGTCGAGATCGCCGGCGATCCAGGCCGCCATCACCTCGCGCAAGATGCCGAAGAACTCCGCCGCCGTGGTGGGCTCGGGCTGGTCCGGGCGATGGCGGCGGCAGTACTGGCGCAGCACCGGCTGGAAGCGAAACTCGTTGAGGCGCGGGTCCACTACCGGGTCGAGCGCCGCGCCCATGCCCGTGGCGATGCCTTCCAGCGTCTCCCGGTGGCGGCGCATGTCGCCGACGATCACCCGATCGAACGCGAGCTCACGGGCACGAAAATGCTCGCCCAGCCAACGCGCCTGTTCCCAGCCGAGCGGCGACAGCTGATCGTAGTTGCGCGCGCCCAGGGACGCTTGGCCGTGGCGGACGAAGTAGATTTCACTCATCGGAATGTCGTTGGGTACCCGGCGCATCGCCGCTAAACTGCCGCGAGGCGGGGACACCGTTACTGGATCGGGGGCATGGTACACGCCACCGCCGGAGCTGTCAGCCGCGACCGTTGCGCCCACCACCCCTGCCGACCGAACCATGAATGATGCCACTGGAACACCTATACCCGTCGGCATCAGCAGCTGCCTGTTGGGCGAGGCGGTGCGCTACGACGGCGGCCACAAGCGCAACGACCATCTCCGCGAAACGCTCGGCCGCTACTGCGATCTGCAACCCTTTTGCCCCGAGGTCGCCGCCGGGCTCGGCGTGCCGCGCCCTGCGGTGCGCCTGGTGCAGACCCACACCGGGGTGCGCGCCCTCGGCGTGCAGAATCCGTCCCTGGACGTCACCGCGCGCCTCCAGGCCACCGCCGAGGCCCAGCGCCGCTGGCATGAAAGTCTCTGCGGCTATGTGCTGAAGAAGGATTCGCCTAGCTGCGGCATGGCGCGGGTGCGCCGCTACCACCCCGACCGCGAGCAGCCCGAACGCGACGGTGTCGGCCTCTACGCCGAGCGCCTGATGGCCAACTTTCCGCTGCTGCCGGTGGAGGAGGAAGGCCGCCTGACGAACCCGATGCTGCTCGCCAATTTCATGCGCCGGGTGCATGTGCTGTGGCGCTGGCGGCAGGCCACGGCAGGCGGCTTGAGCCGGCGCGTACTGACCGAATTCCACGCCCGCCACAAGCTCATCCTGATGAGCCACCACCAGGATGCGGCCCGCGCCCTGGGCCGGCTGGCGGCCGCGGAAGGCGCCATCGAAGCGCTTGCCGACGCCTACATCCGCGGCGTCATGGACGCGCTGAAAAGCCCCGCAACCCGCGGCAACCACGTCAATGTGCTGCAGCACATCCAGGGCTACCTGAAGCGCGATCTCGCGTCCGACGACAAAGCGGAGTTGAGCGACGTCATCCGCCGCTACCACGCCGGCGAGCTGCCCCTGATCGTGCCCGTCACCCTGCTCCAGCACCACTTCCGCAAGGCCCCGGACCCCTTCATCGCCAACTCCTGGTATCTCTATCCCTATCCGGGAGAGCTGGCCGCCTGCCTGTGCGCCGCCGGGCCTGAAAATTGAACTGTGTAACTGCGCTTTGGACGATACTGCGGCCGCGAGGAGCAGTGTGATGGAATTTTCAACTGCTGGCGCGGCTCGGTTTTGCGGAGCGGGTCAAGGGTAGCCACCACTTCTTTACGCGGGACGGAGTGGTTGAGATCATCAACCTGCAACCGAAGGGAACCACGGCAGCCGAATGGATCCTTGATGGCGTGATGACATGCGACCTCTCCTTTTGTCGCGTCGATACCGATGCCGAAACCGGCGCCAGCGGCCGCTTCCCGTTCGCTCCAGCACTGACTGGTCCAGTCCGCTTGCGGCGCCGCGGCGATCCGGAAAAGATACGACCTTCCCCGCCTGTGGAGCGCTGCCGTGCCCGCCTATGTAATCGTAGAGATCGACATCACCGACCCGGAACTTTACGAGCGCTACAAACAGCTGGCGCCAACGACGGTGCAGGCTTATGGAGGCCGCTACCTGGCACGTGGCGGCGCCACCGTCGCGCTGGAAGGCGATTGGAACCCGGAGCGGCTGGTGATCCTGGAGTTTGCGTCCCTGGACCAGGCCCAGGCCTGGCACGACTCGCCGGAATACCGCGCCGCCCGCTCCCTGCGCTGGCGCTCCGCGCAATCGCGCATGCTGGCGATTGCCGGAGCGTAGCCGGCAGAGCCTCAATAAGTGGCGCGCAACGACCGCCACACCACCCGCAGCGCGCCGTGCTCGAAGGGCGGCCGCAGGAAGGCGTGGACTTCACCCCGGGGATTGATCAGCACCAGGTTACCGCTGTGCTCGACCTGATAATCGGTAGCAGCCGCGGCCGCAGGCTCGAAGCCGGACTGCCATTCCAGTGCCAGCTTGCGCAGCCGCGCCGGCTCACCAGTCACCCCCAGAAAGTCGGGATGAAAGCCTGCCAGATAACGGGTTAGCACTTCCGGGGTATCCCGTGCCGGATCGACCGTGACGAACAGCACCTGTAGCTCCGCCTGCTCCGCGGGCTTTAGCTCGCGATACATCTTGGCCAGCGTCGCCATGGTCGGCGGACAGATGTCGGCGCACGAGGTGAAGCCGAAAAACGCCAGCGTCCAGTGATCCCGGAGCCGGGCCTCCACAAAGGGTTCACCTTGGTGATCCATCAGCGCGATCGGTTGCACCTGGAGCGGCGGTTCCAGCAGATAGACGTGCTGCGCGCGCAGCTCGTAGGGGCTCAGGATGCGCGGCTGGGAGAGCTTGTAGACCAGCGCCCCCATCGAGGCCAGC
>JADLCO010000151.1 GCA_020847115.1 Pseudomonadales bacterium
CTTCTCTGGTTACCTATGCCGCGCCGGGCATCGCGCCCCGCTTAGCTCACCCCGAGGCCAGCTTTTTCGAACTCACCGCGGATGCGCGCCAGGGCGTTGGCGACCTGCCGCCAAGACACGCCCATCGCCTTGGCCGTGGCGGTGATGCCGTTGGCGGCGACGCTGGCCACCAGCGCCTGGTCCTTGGGGTCGAGGCTGGACATGACGTGGTCGATGGCTTCGCGGAGCTCGAACTGCTCCGGCGGCGAGATGGAATCGACCTGGGTGCGGCGGTTGCCGTCTTCCTCCACCAGCACCGCGCCCAGGCAGGTGACATCCCCCTCGCACTCCACCGGCGTGCTTTCCAGCGACACGGCCCGGTACGATTCGCTGCGCTTGTCGCGCTTGCGATAGCGCAGCTCCATCGCCACCCAGGTCTTCAGGGCGTTGGTGACGAACGCCTCCAGGTTGCCCCGGGCGGGGTCGAACAGGCGCGCCTTCTCCAGCAGGTAGAGGCGCATCGCCTGCTCGAGGTCCTCGCGGTCCGACCGCGAGAAGTCGGACCGGCGGCAAAGCTGGGCGGCTTTGAAGCCAATCAGGGTGACGGTGAACGGGGCCGAAACGATAAGATGGCTCGAGGCCATAAAACCTCGAGGCCGGTCGAAAGCTCCCGAATCAGCCGCCTAACGCACGGTTGAAAGCTGTGCCGCAGCAACACGCCGCGTGATCCACAGGTGCGGTCGGGGCTGAATCGGTATTGAGCCGATCCGGCCTCGACCGAGGCCCGTGGTGTCGCGGTTGGCGCATGAAAAAGGCGGAAGGTCATTCCGCCTGAAGGCCACGAAAGTGCTGTATTTATTGGGGTTATCTGCGTTCCAAGATTTTCTTTGGCCTGTCGCGGGACTGCGACGCGACAGTCCGTGCGACAGAGCCCGTGTCCATCGTCTCAGTCAGCGCCTTGATGCCGCCAGCACGATTGATGGCGTTCTGCACCTGGTCCTTGGTGACGGTGCGGCCCAACTGCTCAGTGAGCGCCTTGGCGGCCTTGCGGACCGAGCCATAGGTAATGCGGGCAGCAACCAGCACGTCGTCCTCCAGGTGGGTCTTGATCTCCGCCTTGACCTGCTGTCGGATGAACTGCTTCTTGATCTCCGGGTCGGTAGGCAGGGCGCTGCGGGCTTCGGCGGCGGCGTCCGCGTCGGCGACACTCTCGCCGACGGCGGCCACGTCCAGCACCAAGCCCACAGATTCGAGTGTCGCGATCCGCGACAGCGCCACGACAGCAGGGATTCGGCCGGGCCACACCCGATCCTCGGGCGGATGCTGGGGGACGAAGACGATGGTGCGGCCGCCCACGGCGATGTGGGGGATCACCGCCGGCCCATCGCCGTCCCGCAGGCGCAGGGCCAGCACCACCTCGCGCGTCGCGGTCTTCCACGGCGCGCGACCCAGGGACCAAAGGCGACCGGGCACCAGCGGCTTGGGGGTCCCCTTCAGGCCCATCGCTGTGGCAACGGCCCGTGCGAGACCGTCGAGGTCCACCTCCCAGGCATTGCACATCTCGGGGGTCACCTCGATGCGCATGGCGTCGGGGCACCAGATGAAGAATCGCTTGGCGTCGCCAGGGCCGGTGCGGACGGTCACCGACTCGACATGGCCGTCCTCGCAGTTGGGACAGGGCGCGTGCAAGCCCGTGACTGCTTCGCGCAAAAGACCAAGCCGGCGCAGCGCCTCCAGGGAGCCGGCCGGCCAGGTCTGGATTTCGGCATGGTCAAAGATGCGGCCGGTGTCATCGGCAGCGGCCAACACCAGGTGGAGCAGATCATTCCTCGTCATCGACCACCACCTTCCACAGCTTCAGGCACCGCTCGCCCACGGCGCGCTGCTCGTCGGGCTTGCTTTTGAGGTTGCTGGAATTGGGGGCCGACACGTCGAACGCCAGCGTCGCCTGACGTCCCCGCTCATCGCGCTGAAACTTCACCCGAAACGACGCCTGCAACACACGCGTCGCGTCCGCCGGGATGGCCTCAGCCTTCAGCCAGCGCTCGATCTTGTGGTAGATGTCATTGCGATGACCTTTGGGGTCGGCCTTGATCTCGATGTAGCCGGCGCTGCCGCGCGGCGCGACGCGCAGCCGGGTGATCCGGGCATCTTCGACACCGTCCCGCGGGTCGGTGGGCAACGGGAAGTCGGGGCTCAGCAGGTGGTCCAGACGGAACGAGGGACGCAGCGGGTCGACCGGATCGACGTCCTCATCGAGCACCGCCTCGCCGAACGCCGCCTGGAGCGGCTCCCACACCTTCTTGCCGCCCTGGGCGAACAACTCCATCGACCCATCGTCGCCGTTGTAAACGAATACGTTCTCGAAGGCGTCGCGGTCGAGGCGGACCGTGGGCTCATCGCCATCGCCGTCGAAGACCAGACGCTTGTCGGGGTAGTTGTCCAGGTACGCGAAGAAGTAGTACGAACCGCCAGACCGCTGGTAATGCACGACATGGCAGTGCCGGCCGCGCATCTGCGCGGGGCCGTAGTAGGCGGTGAGCGCCTCGGCCAGCTTGGCGCACATGGCGGCATCCACCGCGAGCTTCTTCTTGGGCAGGCTGTTGCGGCGGTTCCAGTAGCGTC
>JADLCO010000152.1 GCA_020847115.1 Pseudomonadales bacterium
AGGTCGCGGCCGCGGCCGTGCTCGCCGTACCAGAACATCGAGGTCAGGGGCGCGATGCCGAGCCGGGTGATGTCGCGGCGCAGGAACAGCTGGCAATCGACCTCGATCAGCACCCCCTCGCGGCGGTACATCTCGAACCGATAGGCACCGCTGATGCCGGGGCCGTCGAGCAGCGCATAGACCCGCGCCGGTGCTTCCGGGGTGGCCGCGGGCTCCAGGTAGAACTCGCGAAACTGCGGAAACTCCTCCGGGCCGGCGACCGCGGTATCGACCGCGATGCCGCGCGCCGACAGGCCGTACTGGCCGAGCGCGCCGATGGTGCGAAAGTAGGAGGCGCCGAGGAAGGCCACCCAGTCCTGGGTGCGCCAGTCGTCGCGCCAGCGCGACTCATGAAAGCGGAACCCGGCAAAGCCGGCGTCGTCCGGCATCTGCAGCGCCGGGTTGTCCGCGGGCATTGAGAAGTAGTCGCGCCGATAGCGGATCTCGCGCGCGCGGTCGCCGTCCACGACGTGGAGGTGCACCGGCTGCTGGAACCATTTGCCGAGATGAAAAAAGGTCGCCGGAAAGGCGCCCGGACCCTCGGCCCACAGCGCCAGCTCGGGGCGGTGGCGGATCTGTCCGTGCTCGTCGTAGTCGATTTTGGCGACGATGCCGGCCCCCGGCCGCGGCGGCTCCCGGTAGGGCTGCGCCGCCAGTTGCCGCGCCTGTTCGATCAACTGCGGAAAGCTGAACGGCTGTTCCGGCCCGAATTCGAGCTGGCGCCGGGCCGCCAGTGCGCTGTGCGGCAGCCAGCCGGCGAGACCGCTGCCGGCCAGGAGCAGTCCCTGGAGCAGGCGGCGCCTGCCGTGATCGATCGAGGTCAAGGCTGAATCTCCGCGTGGGGTGGAACCGGTGGCGTCGGCGCGCAGTATAAAGTTTGGCGCAGGTGCTGGTAGCCGGCGCGTGCCGGGCGCGGCGGCGATGCTGCCGAAGGGGTCGCGAATTTGGCCGCCGCGGATATTCGGGCTTGGCGAACTTCATTACAATCCCGAACCTACGCCCGGGTTGCGCCGCGGTGGCGCGCGGTAGCCGGTCAGGCGCCCCGAGCTCCTCGCCGGCCCGGTGGTTTTCACGATGCAGGCAGGACCGCGGGGAGTCGCGTGCGACCATTCTTCAATCCCGGGCGCGGGATGCGCTGGCTGGGGATGCTGTGGCTGGGGATACCGGCGCTGGCCTGGTGGCCGGCTGCCGCCGGGGCCGCGCCTTTCGGTTGGGCCGACGTGGTGGCGCTGGCCGAGCGGCGCGCCGCCGCAGCCTATGAAAAGCCCGCGGACATTCCCGATTTCCTCCGCGAACTGCCTTATGAGCAGGCGCGTCGTTTCCGCTTCCTGCCCGAGCGGCGGCTGTGGCGGGCCGGCAACGCCTCCTTCCAGGTGTCCTTCATCGCCCCGGTGCGCCACCTCAATCACCCGGTAAAGATCCACCGCATCGCCGCCGACGGCGTGCATCAGGTGCCCTTCGAGCGCGACGACTTCGATTTCGGCGACCCCGAGCTGGCCAAGCGGATTCCCCCCGATCTGGGATTCGTCGGCCTGCGTGTCGAGCACGGCGGCAAGCGTGACGAACACCAGACGGTGGTCGAATTCAGCGCCGCGAGCTATTTCCGCGGCGTCGGCAGAGATGGCGTGCTCGGTCAGTGGGCGCGCGGCCTGGCCATCGACACCGGCCTGCCGAGCGGTGAGGAGTTTCCGCTGTTCACCCAATTCTGGCTGGAACAGCCCCGCCCCGATGCCACCAGCCTGCGCATCTACGCTCTGCTCGAAGGTCCCCGCGTCACCGGAGGCTACGAATTTCTGATCACTCCGGGCAGCGCCACCGGGATCGCCGTGCGCGCCGAGCTCTTTCCCCGCGAGGCGATGGGGATGGTGGGCATCGCCCCGCTCACCAGCATGTTTTTCTACGGCGAGAACACCGCGCGCCCGCTCGGCCAGTGGCGGCCGGAACTGCACAACAGCGACGGTCTGTTGATCAACGACGGCCATGGCGAGTGGCTGTGGCGGCCGCTGCTCAACCCCCGCGTCCCCCAGCTCTACGAGTTCGCCGTGCACGACGTCCGCGGCTTCGGACTGCTGCAGCGCGATCGGCGCTTCGACGCCTACGAGGATGGCGACGCCAGCTATGAGCGCCGGCCCAGCGCCTGGGTCGCGCTGCACAAGCCGGCCGGCGCCGGGCGCATCGTGCTGGTCGAGATTCCCTCGCCCGACGAGACCAACGACAACATGGTGGCGTTCTGGAGCCCGCGCCAGCCGGTGGCCGCCGGCCAGCGGCTGCGCCTCGAGTACGAGCTCTCGTTCGGCGACCGGCCGGAGCCGGAGCGGACCCTGGCGGCAGTGGTCAACACGCTGGTGGGGCGCGCTCACAGTCGCGAGCGCGAACTGCCCGCCGATGCCTATCGGTTCGCGGTCGATTTCGCCGGCGGCGCCCTGGGCGAGGTGCGCGATCCCGATGCCCCGGTGCTGGGCGACGTCACCGTGGCCGGCGGCAAGGTGCTCGAACAGTACGTCGAATATCTGCGCGCCGTCGGGCGCTGGCGGCTGGTGTTCGTGGCGCGCCCGGAAGGCGAAGCCGGCATGGAGATGCGCGCCTTCCTCCGCCGGGGCGACCAGACCCTGAGCGAGACCTGGAGCTACCATCTGCCCTTGGTCAACTCGCTGACGCCCTGATCGCCGATGCCGCCCGTCTCCGACCAGACCGTCCGCCTGCTGTTCGAGCCGGAATTCCTGCCCCTGGCGCGCGCCTACGGCTACCTGCGCCTGGCCGGCGTGGCGCCGCGGCCGGCGGCCGCGGCGGTGTCGCGGCTGCAGGCGCTGCTGGCCGGAGCACCCGGCGCCGCACCTGGCGACTGGCGGCGCCAGCTGCTCGCCGATCCCGCCTGGGTGGAGCGCCGTGCCGTCACCCTCTGCCCGCCGCCGCCCCTGAGCGGGCGCCGGTCGCGATCGCGCGATGACCCGCACTCCTGAGTCCGGATTCCGCTGGCAGGGCCGCGCCCGCTGGCGGCGCAGCCTGTTCCTGCTGCTGGTGCTGACCTCGGTGGCGGCGGCGGGCTGGGGCATGCGCGAGGTGCTGCCCTACCATGGCGCCAAGCCGCTGGAAGTGGTGCTGCTGGCGCTGTTCTGCCTGCTGTTCACCGGCATCACGGCCGGCTTCTGGATCGCGGTCTACGGCTTCGTGCTGCGCCGTTTTGGCGGCGATCCGCTGAGTCCGCTGCGACGCACGCCCGCCGACCGCCTGGCGGCCACCACGCTGGCGCCGACGGCGATCCTGTTCCCGATCTATCACGAAGAGATCGAGCGCAGCTTCGCCGGCCTGCGCGCCACCTATCGCAGCCTGGCCGCCAGCGGCGAGCTGGCGCACTTCGAGTTTTTCATCCTCTCCGACAGCCGCAATCCCGAAGTCTGGCTGGCCGAGCGCGAGGCCTGGTTCGAGCTGTGCGAGGAACTGGGCGCCCACGGCCGCATCCACTACCGCCGCCGCACCCTCAACGTGAAGCGCAAGCCCGGCAACATCAGCGATTTTCTGGCGCGCTGGGGCGATCGCTACCGCTACATGGTCGTGCTCGACGCCGACAGCGTAATGACCGGCGATGCTCTGGTAACGATGGTGCGGCTGATGGAAGTCGCCCCGGAAGTCGCCATCCTGCAAACCGCGCCGGTGCTGATCAATGCCCACACCCTGCACGCGCGGGTGCAGCAGTTCGGCGCGCGGCTCTACGGCCCGCTGTTCCTCGCCGGGCTCGCGGCCCTGCAGCTCGGGGAGAGCGCGTTCTGGGGGCACAACGCGGTGCTGCGCGTGGCGCCATTCATGGTCCACGCCCGCTTGCCGCAGCTGCGTGGCTGGGGCCTGTTTCGCGGCGCGGTGCTCAGCCATGA
>JADLCO010000153.1 GCA_020847115.1 Pseudomonadales bacterium
GCCGAACTCGTCGTAGAGGTTGTAGAGCGTCGAGCCGTCAGCATCGAGGATGATGCCTTTCAGTGCCCCCATGCGCAGGTGTTCCAGCGTGATGGCGTGCTTGTTGCGCATGGTTTCCAGATGGCGGGCCATGACGCCGGCCACGGTTTCCAGTTCGGTTTCCGAACCGAAGGCGCGCAGCCCCTGGACTTCCTCGGGCAACACCACGTCGTCGTGGGGGATGTGGGGTACGACGAAGGATCGCATCTTGCGCTTGTCACGCTGACCCACCGTGCCGGGACTACCAACCGGCAAGGTCGGCAGCAGGTTCAGCACGCCGTTTTTCTCCTCGATGAGGATCTGGCGGAAACGCACCGGCTTGACCGGGAACAGGTTGAGCGACTCCAGCCGGCCGTAGCGGTTGGGCAAAAGGTTGATGGCGGCCGTAAGGTTGGCCATCGAGAAGGCGGGATTCGAGAACGGGTTCTGCATGAGAGGACTCCTTTAAACAGCGTGGCGAACGAGTACGCCGGCCGCCTTGAGTTGGGCGATCGCAGCGGCTTTGTCCAGAGGGGCGATACCGGCCGGCCAGGTCAAGGCGTGATCGGCGACGACGGCATGACGGGCAATCAGAATCCCGTCCTCGCGATCGATCAGGCTGGCGTCGACCGAGGTGGCGAGAACGCCGACGGCGACTTCGGTGCCATCGGTGGCGGCCGGATCGATCTGTTTGACCTTGGCCGTGGTGGCGTCGATGCCGACTACAGTGCCGAGCACGAGGTTTTGGCCGGCGGCAACCGTGACCTGGTCACGCGAATAGAGATTGGGGGCTTCGTACTTGAGCAGATCGCCCAGGTTGAGACCTTCGGTGATGACGGGCATGGCTTACTCCTTTCCGGTGAGTTTCTTGACGGCCGCCATCAGGGGATTGGCGGTAGACTGGGATTGCTGAGGCGCTGTGGCATCCGGTGCGATCGTCGAGTGGATTTCCGGGCTGTCGGCGCGGGAGGCCAGCAGCGTCTTGCGCACATGGGTTTCGGAAACACCTTCGGCGAGGAAGGCAGCGGTCAGTTCGGGGTGTCCCGCGAGTTGGCACAGTTCGGCGATGGCGACCGCATCGGCACGACTGGCGTCGGTGGTCGCGGGGGATGCTTCGTCGGCGACCGGTTTGTCTGCTTCGGGAGCGGCTGAAGGCACCGGCTCATCCGTTCGGGGTTGATCGACAGGGTCAGTCAAAGGCATGGTGGAGTTCTCCAATAGCGTTGAGGGAGTTACGGCTGACAGGCGCGTGGAATCGGACATCGTGTGGCCGCGCGCCCGGCGAGCCACCAGAAAGCTGCTGAATTCGGCGAGCACGGCATCGAGGCTGCCGACGGCATCGGCCAGACCGGCGGTCACGGCGTCCGCACCGAAATAGATGCCGGCCTCGGTCGCCCGCACCGCATCGGCATCGAGACGACGCATGGCGACGACGTGATCGACAAACATGGCATACAGGCGATCGACTTCCGCCTGAAGGCGGGCATGGGCCTCGGGACCGAGTTTCTCGTGGGGAGAGAAATCGTTCTTGTGGTCACCGGCCGTGATCGGCGTGTAGCGGTAGCCCTGCTGGGCATCCCGGGCAGTCTGATCGACATGCATGGCGATCACGCCGATGGAGCCGACGCCACCGGTACGGCTGACCAGCAGCCGCGAAGCGGAACAACCGATCGCATAGGCTGCCGAAAAGGCGGCGTCAGAAGCGACCGCCCAGACGGGTTTCACCCCATCAGCGGCACGGATGCGCTCGCCGAGTTCGAACGCGCCCCCCGCTTCACCACCGGGCGAATCGATGTCGAGCACGATGCCTTCGACGCTCGGATCAGCGAGTGCGGCGTCGACCATGCCGGCGATCTCGGCGTAGGACGTGAAGCCTGATGCCGGGTCCAGGCCAACCGTGCGACGGACCAGCGAACCGACCACCGGAATGACGGCAATGCCCACTGGCGCATCGATCGTTGGCCGCTTTGAGACAAGCGGTGCGGCCAGATCTGATTCCGGCCAGTTCACCCGTTCGCCAAGTACGGAAAGGATCACATCCAGCTTGGCACGGGCGAGCAGAAGCGGCGTCCCGTAGAGACGGGACGCCAGGTGAGGAAGATTCATGTCAGGGGTTCTCCGGGTTGTCGGGAGGAACGGGGGCGGCAGGCACAGCCGCCAGGTCATGACGCGGATCGGACTCGAACACCAATCCAAGGGCATCGGCGCGGGCGTTGTCTGCCGCGATTTCGCGATCGATATCCTCGGCGTCGTAGCCAAAGGACGAGATCGCCTCGGAACGCGAGAGCAACCCGGCGCGCATCGCGGTGAGCATGGCGTTGAACTCCTTCTGCGGGTCGACCCACTGCCAGCCCTGAGGAATCCACTTCACGGCCAGATACTCGCGGCGCTTGGCCAGGTCACCCCGGACATAACCCGGCAGAGACAGCGCCCCTTCGAGCACGGCCTGTTCGATGAACGCCCGCCAGATCGGCCGGCACAGTTGATGGACGATCACGCCATGCTGGAGCGCTTCGCAGCGGCGGCGAAACTCAAGGAGCCCGGCCCGG
This sequence comes from Pseudomonadales bacterium, assembly GCA_020847115.1. Taxonomy (GTDB): domain Bacteria; phylum Pseudomonadota; class Gammaproteobacteria; order Pseudomonadales; family Porticoccaceae; genus JAGPUQ01. Next base: position 2,568 of record JADLCO010000153.1, read on the forward strand.
ATCGAGGAGTAATTGACCTGGGTGAGATCCCCGGTCAGTTGCTCGTAGGTGACGCCCATGGCGGCCGCCACCGCCCGGAACTGCATGCGTAGGAACTCCGCATAGCTCGCGCCGACATCGGCCGGCTGGGAAAACTTCACATCCTCGCCGGGTTCAAGAATCTGCAGCGTGCCGGGTTCCAGTCCGGCCAGCGCCACCCCGTTGGGATCGGCCGAGCCTTCGCCCATCAGATTGTCTTCAGGGGCGAGACGGGTGATGAAGCCGGCGAACATGGCGGCGGTTTTCTTGCGCACCAGTTCGGCGTCGTCGTACTGATCGAGTTCGTTCAATTTCACCAGAGCACGCGCCAGCCACGGCTCACCCCGGATCTGTCCAGGACGCAGCGGGCGGAATAGGTGCAGGATTTCAGAGGCATCAACGCGCACGGTCTCCATGCCGCCATTGCCCGACATCGGCGCCAATGCTCCGTCTTCCGGATGGGTGCGATACAGGTGGTAGGCCACGCGCCGACCGAGGCGGTCGAACTCGATGCCGGCGCGTATCACGTTGCCGTTCTCCGCCGTGGTGTTCAGGGTGACGGGCAGATGCTCGGGTTCGAGTACCTGCAGTTGCAGCGCCACCGCCAGCCCATCCTCGGGTCGGCGGTAGCGAATGCGGATCAGTGCCTCGCCGCCTTCGAGCATGGCGCGGCAGGCGAGCGCCTGCAGCCCGTAGAAATCGGTCAGCCCGGCCGCATCGGCATCTAGCGTCCAGTCGCGCCACAACGCCTGGATCCGTTCGCGTAGCGCCGAATCGGTCACCAGCGACTGCGGCTTGATGCCGGTGCCGATGGCATTGGCGACATAGGATTCCAGGGCGGCATTGGCCCAGGCATTACGCCGCACCAGATCGCGGCTCTTGGTGCGCAGTTCCGTTTGCGTTGCCGTCAGTGCAGCGACGGCACCCGGGTTGCTCGGCAACCAGGCAAACGACCGGCGACCGGCACCGGCGGCCTCGTGCAGCGGGTTGCCTCCGAACATGCGGCGCGAGACGCGCTTAAGCCAGCCCATATCAGAACCCCTTCGCCGTGGTGATTCGGATCTGCCGGGCGGCACGCGGAATCAGTCCAGTCGTCACCGCGTCCTTGTGCAGCGCTACCTCCACCTCGTGGATGGCGGCCTTGAGTTCGTCGACCGTGCGGTACTCGACGGTCTTGTCACCGAAGGTCACCCGCTTCTCGCCTTTGGCCAGCGCGTCGCGCAGGGCTTGCAACTGGGCCTCGGTATAGGTGGGCGTGCTCACCGGAACACCACCAGGCTGATCTCGGTGGTGTCGGCAAGCGAACCCGACGATGACGTACAGACGATCTCCAGTCCCGCCTCGACCTTGTTGTCGGCCGTACCGCGTGCGGCAGCGAAGCGCACGGTGCCGCTGTTGGCGTTGCTGCGCCCAGTCGCCACCCAGCAGTACTTCGCATCGGGCATCGCAGTCTCAAATTGGATGCGGTACCGACCGGCTGCCAAACGAGTCACCGACGCCACGTTATAGGCGGCACGCAGTTGCACCGATCCATTCACGTAGCCGAAATTGACCCAGGCGCGAGCCAGGCCGGGATGATCGGGACGAATCAGCCCCTTGATTTCGTTGCCGATGCGGGTGGCGAGCGCCGACAGTTGCGCGACGAGGCTCATGTCTTACACCAGGGCCGCGTTGAAGATCGCCACGAAGTCGGTATTGGTGTCGCCGATGTCGGCAGCGGCGACCGCGCCAATGTTGCTGCGCGCCTGCGTTTGCTCGGGGACAGTCAGCGTCTGCGCGGCATCGAAGCGCACCCGCTTGTCGATGGCAGCAGTCAGCGCGGCGATGCCGGTCTGGTCGTTCCGCAGCGCCTGCTGGAGTTCCAGCAGGGTGTCGTAGGCTGGGTCGGCGCCACCGAGGATATCGGCTTTGAGAGCATCGAGCACCGAGACGATCTTCGACGACGAGTAGGTGCTGGTCGTGGCAATCGTCAGGTCGTCGATGGCCACCACCGTGAGGATGGCGGCCTTCAGTTCGTTGATCGCCGCGACCAGGCTCGACTTGTCGGTGGTGGTCAGCGCGGTAAGGGTGCCGGTGCGTCCCTTGACGGTGTTGAATTCCTCGGCAACGCGGAGGACGAAGCTGTTGAGTTGGGTTTGCAAGCTCATGGTTTAAGTCTCCATTCAGGTCAGCCAACGGCTGCGGATCAAACGACGCCCGGAAATACGGGTGCCAGAAACAGCGAGGCCACCGCGTTGGGTGGCCTCAATGGGTTGCTCAATTTGCGAATCGGGGTCGCCGGGCGGCGAGAGTCCGATCTGTCGTTCCAGTTCGCGCCAGTGCCGATCCTCGAATCGATCAAGGCCGGAAGCAGCAGCCGCTGCCCGGGCATAGACGTAGCAGTCGAGCGCTTCATTGCGCTCTCGCATCTTCTGCCACTCGCGGATGGCGAAGCCGTTGCGGTCGCGCCGCGTGATCAGC
>JADLCO010000154.1 GCA_020847115.1 Pseudomonadales bacterium
GCCGTCGTGGACCACGCCGCGCTCGTTGATCCTGCTGACCCCGCGCGGCGCGGTGTCCACCAGATGCACGTGGGGCAGGTTGAAGGTGGGCAGGTATTCGTCGTGAAAGGTGGGGCGCTTGCAGCCGTAGGCGTAGTAGGGCTTGAGCGCGGCCGCGGTCTTGGGGTCCTTGACGATGGCATCCACCCGCGCGCGGATCTGCTCCATGATGCGGCAGTTGGTGTCGAGCTGCTTCTGCATGATCTCTTCGGGCGACAGTTTGGGTGCGTTCGGGTCGCGCTCCTTTTTCGGCTCCGGCGGCAGCTTGCCGGACAGGTAGTCGTCGTTGGCGCGGATCGCGGTGCGGCCCGAGGAGATCTTCGCGAACCGCGCCCGCCGCGCCCGCGCCCAGCCGGGCTCATGCTTCCAGGTCTCGATTTCTTCCTCGGTGGTGGCGCGCTGGTCGCGCACGTCCACCGACGAGGGCGTGCGCTGGAACACGTACAGTTCCTTGACGACTTTGGCGAGTTCCGGAATCACCTGCACCGCGGTGGCGCCGGTGCCGATGATGCCGACGCGCTTGCCTTCGAGGGGCACGTCGTAATTCCAGCGCGAGGTGTGGAAGGAGTCGCCCCGGAAGGTCTCCATGCCCTCGATCTTGGCGAGCTTGGGCGTGGTGAGGATGCCATTGGCGAGGATCACGAACTTGGCCTTCATGGCGTCGCCACGGTCGGTGGTCACCACCCAGCGCTTGGCGCTTTCGTTCCAGAGAGTTTTTTCCACCGTGGTGTGGAACAGGCAGCGGTCGTAGAAGCCGAATTTTTCGGCCATCTTCTGGCAGTACTCGAAGATCTCGAAGCCGCTGGCGAACTTCATCGTCGGGAAGTAACCCACCTCCTCGAGCAGCGGCAGGTAGCTGTAGGCCTCGACGTCGCAGGCGATGCCGGGATAGCGGTTCCAGTACCAGGTGCCGCCCACGTCGCCGCCCTTTTCGCAGAAGCGCACGTCGGTGAAGCCGGCCTCGCGCAGCCGGTACCACAGCAGCAGGCCGGCGAAGCCCGCGCCCACCACCAGGATCTCGCAGTCGTCGGTCAGCGCTTCGCGCGGTACCGGCGCGGTCGAGTGCAGATCTTTCAGATAGCGGCTGAAGTCGCCCTCCATCGCCATGTAGTCGGCGGCGCCGCGGCGGGATTCCTTGAACTCGCGGTACTTGGCCTGCTCGGCGGCGTTGAACACCGCGCCCGCGGGCTCCTCGGGCAAGGCCTTGAGGTCGTCGTTCTTGAGTACCGCGTAGCCCTTGCCGGTGATGTGGGCGTGGGCATTGCCGGCGCGGGTGTTGAAGCTCTTGCGGCCGGTTTTGGGATCGATGGTGACTGCATTGGTTGCCATGACTGGATTGCTCTGCTGTTGTTGGAAAATCGCTGGCGGGCGCGGGCCGACCGCCCGCGGTGTGGCGACGCCGCCGGACCCTTCCGGGAATGGGTGGGGAGTAAACCAAAGGCGGCGGCGGCACCACAACCGCGACGGGCGTTGTCCGTGACTCCTGCCGGAATCTGGTCCGCCCCGAGGATACACCCAAGCATCGGCGAACCGCGACGGTGGCCGGCGGGCCACGAGTCCGCGGCCGCCAATGGCCCTCGCCCTTGGACTTGCCGCCGGCCCCCTGTTTAGAATGCGCCGCTACCCGATCGACCAGGAACCATGAGCCGACGCACACCGCTTTATGACGTCCACGTCGCCGCCGGCGCACGCATGGTGGCGTTCGCAGGCTGGGAGATGCCGTTGCACTATGGCTCCCAGCTGCAGGAACACCATGCGGTGCGCGAGCACGTGGGGCTGTTCGACGTCAGTCACATGACCGTTCTCGACATCACCGGCAGCGGCGCGGAGGACTGGCTGCGCCTGCTGCTCGCCAACGACGTGGCGCGCCTGCAAGCGCCCGGTGCCGCACTCTACAGCGCCATGCTCAACGAGCGCGGCGGCATCATCGACGATCTCATCGCCTATCGGCTGGAGTCGGGCTACCGGCTGGTGTGCAATGCCGCCACCCGGACGCGGGTCAACGAGTGGATCGGGCGCCAGGCGCGAGGACGGGCGGTCGCCGTCAGCGAGCGCACCGACTCGGTGATGATCGCGGTGCAGGGCCCGGCGGCAACCACAACCCTGTGCGGCATCCTTTCGCGTCACGCCGCGACCCTCGAAGCCCTGGCGCCCTTCCGCGCGGTCTGGTGCGACGCCTGGCTCGTGGCCCGCACCGGCTACACCGGGGAGGACGGCTTCGAGATCATGCTGCCGGCCTCTGCGGCCGCGGCCTGCTGGCGTGCCCTGCAGGATGCCGGCTGCCGCCCCGCCGGGCTGGCGGCGCGCGACACCCTGCGACTCGAGGCCGGACTCAATCTGCACGGCCACGAGATGGACGAGGACATCTCGCCGTTGGAAGCGAACATGGCCTGGACCGTAGCCTGGGAGCCACCGTCGCGTAACTTCGTCGGCCGTGTGCCTCTCGAAGAGCTGCGCCGCAAGGGCGGCTACCAGGTGCTGACCGGACTGGTGATGACCCAGCCTGGGGTGCTGCGCGCCGGCCAGTTGGTGCGCGTGCCCGGCACCCCCGAGACCGGGGTGATCACCAGCGGCACCTATTCGCCCACGCTCGGCCACGCCATCGCCCTGGCGCGGGTGCCGCCGGTGGCCGCTCAGCAGGCGCTGGTGGACATCCGCGGCCGCCATGCGCCGGTGCGCATCGTGCGTCCGCCCTTTGTCCGCCACGGCAAGAAGGTTTACAACTAAGGGTTACAACCAAGGCTTACAACTAACGCCGTCAGACAGACGGCGGCGGCACAGCAGACGACGGCTCCCTCGGGAGCCTTTTCCCAACCAGCGTCCGGCATGCAGCCCGTAAGCGGCCGGCCGGCGGAGAGCAATCATGGTCGATACCCCCAGGGAACTTGGCTACCGCGACACCCACGAGTGGGTGCGCAACGAGGGTGACGGCACCGTCACGGTGGGCATCACCGACTACGCCCAGGACAGCCTGGGGGACATCGTCTACGTCGAGCTGCCGGCGGTGGGCGACGAACTCGATACCGGCCAGGAGGCGGGGGTGGTGGAGTCGGTGAAGGCGGCGTCGGACGTCTATGCGCCGGTCGCCGGTACCGTGGTCGCGATCAACGAAGCGCTGGAGGAAAACCCCGAGATCATCAATGCCTCGCCCTATGGCGACGGCTGGTTCTATCGCCTGCGCGTCGCCGACCCGGACGAACTCGGGGACCTGCTCGATGCCGACGGCTATCTGGCCGCGGTCGAGGAACAGGAGGCGGGCTGACGCCCGGGAGCGCAGCGCCGTGTGCCTGGTCGTGCTCGCCTTCCGCCATCACCCCGACTATCCGCTGGTGGTGGTCGCCAACCGCGACGAGTATTACGACCGGCCGGCGCTGGCGGCACATTTCTGGGACGACCGGCCACACCTCCTCGCCGGCCGCGACCAGGAGGCCGGCGGAACCTGGTTCGGCGTCGACCGCAGCGGCCGCTGGGCCACGGTCACCAACTACCGCAGCGGCGCTCTGGGGGCGAACGCGCGTTCCCGCGGAGAGCTGCCGGTGGATTTCCTCGACGACACCCGGCCGGCGGCCGCCTACGCCGGCGAGGTCGCCGCCAGAGCGCACCGGTATCGCGGCTTCAGCCTGCTCGCCGGCAGCCCCGACGAGCTCGCCTACTGCACCAACCAGCAGGGTGAAGCCCGCGTGCTGACGCCGGGCATCTACACCCTGAGCAACGACCTCCTCGACACACCCTGGCCCAAGGCGGAGTACGCGCGGCGCATGCTCACCGCGGTGCTCGACCAGCCCGGCGCGCCGGAGCCGGATACGCTGCTCGCCATTCTCGGCTCCCGCGAACAGTTCCCCGACCGCCACCTCCCGGACACCGGCGTCGGCCTGGAGCTGGAGCGGGTGCTGTCGGCGCCCTTCATCGTCTCCGACAGCTACGGCACCCGCGCCACCACGGTGCTGACCGTCCACCGCGACGGCGAGGTGCGCTTCATCGAGCAGAGCTACCGCCGCGGCCACCCCATCGGGCGGCAGGACTACCGCTTCCCCCGGCGCGCGGGCTGAAGCAAGCGCTCAGCAGCAATCGGGATCCGGCGGGCGCGCTGGCACGGGCGACCCCAGGCGACGATACGGGGTCGCGGTGGGCACATACAGGGGGTGGCGGGGTTCGCCCAGCCGGGTACAGCCCAGGCAATACAGATCGGGGGTGAGGGTGCGCACCGCGCGGCTGCGCCCGAGCAGGCGCCCCTGGTTGCCCCAACCCGCGATGGCCAGATCGGATTCGCGGTAGAGACGCAACAGCCAGGCGTCGTTGTCGGCCCCCACCAGGTGCACGGGCGCGGTCGCCGCCAGGCGCGCCAGTTCGGCGGCCGACGCCGCGTGGTGCGCGAATAGATTGGCCACCGCCAGCGCGCCATAGCCCCAGGCGCGGGCAAACCCCAGGCAGCGGCGGATGGTGGGATCGTTGCGCTGTTCGTCGGCGGCGGCCGGGTTGAGCAGGATGAACAACACCTGCGGCCCCGGCGCCCAACGACGCCACAGTGCGTAACGATAGCGGCGGCAGGCGGAAAAGCGGGCGTCCGCCTCCATCACCGGCGCCTGCGGAGCACCGCCCGGCGGGCCCCGGTGCGGGGCATCAGTCTTTCTGATAACCGCTGGTGGCGCAGCCCAGGCAGCGCACAAAGGTGTTCTTGGCCGGCCAGACGACGAGCTTCTCGCCCGACTTCTTCACATTGCCGCCCAGCGCCGTAAACGGCAGCGCGACGATCCAGACCGCAGTGCCCAAGGCGGTGGCAACCAGCAGCGCGGGCCGCCCGATCACCAGATCGGCCCCCATGGCGATCGCCGAAGGGTCGTTGGGATCCTCGGTGTCCACCACCTCGCTCCATGCCGGCTGGCACAGCAGCAGGGCCGCGGCCAGAGCCAGCGCTCGGGCGGGCGCGGCAGTTCTCATGGTTTGTAGTGTCACCGGTGTTCCCTCCTGAGTGATCCCAACCAGCCATCGCGCCGGAGTTCCGGAGCGGGCCGGCCGAGTATAAGAGGGCCGCCCCCCACTCGCCAACGGCAGGATTCACCGAGTGGACAAAATCGCGACCCCGTAGCAGATTTCCCCGCCGCGGACAGGGCTCAGCGCCGGCGGGGCCGCGCGAGCCAGCCCACCAGCAGGGCGGCGAGCATTCCGGGCATGCCTTCGTAGACGCCCCGATGCCAGCCCGCCCAGTGCCAAGCCATGGTCATCGCGACGCCGACGCCCGCGGCCAGGACCCCGTTGCGGAACACCACCGGAAGCCCCCAGATCCGCAGTCCCAGCAGCGGGCCCAGCACCGCCGCCAGGCCCGACCAGGAAAAGATCACGATGCCGAACACGCTGTCGGCGCCCGCCAGCGCCCACCCCAGCGCCAGCAGTACCACCAGGATGGTGATGGCCTTGTAGCGACGCAGTGGCGCGGTGCGGTCAGTGGCCGGGAAAAGATCGCGGGCGAGTGCGGAAGAACAGGCGAGTACCAGCGAATCGGCGGTCGACAGCGTGGCGGCGAAGATGCCGGCGAGTATCAAGCCGACGCCGACGGGGGGCAGCAGCTGTTGCGCCATGCGCGGCAGCGCCAGCTCCGCATCGAAGCTGCCGGGATCGGCGATCAGCACCCGCGACAACAGTCCGACCCCGGTGGCCATCGCATAGAACAGGGCGAACCAGCTGTAGTACCACTGCCGGGTCCGGGTCAGGCCGGGATCCCCGCTCAGGGCCATGAACCGCACCATGATGTGCGGCTGGCCGATCACCGAAAACCCGGCGAACAGCCAGCCCGCCACGAACAACAGGGCGCCAGTCGCACCGGGCCAGGCGATGCCCGGCGGAAACCACTCGAGCAGGTGCCCCTCGCTGGCCAATGCTTGCCGCGCACCGGCATAACCGCCGGCCGCATCCAGGGCCACGTAGAGCAGCGCTGCCATGGCCGCCATCATCACCACCGACTGGGCGGCATCGGTCCAGATCGAGGCGCGCAGTCCGCCGGCGATCGAATAACTGGCCACCAGGGATGCGGTGAGGACCGCGCCACCCCACGCCGGCCAGTCGAGCAAACCGGTCAGCGCCTTGCTGCCGGCCACCAACTGGGCGCTCGTATAGGCCAGCAGGAACACCAGGGCGAGCAGCGCCAGTACGCGCTTGAGCGCCGGCTGGGGTGCACCGTTCCAGTCACTCACCAGACCGACGAAGCTGAGTTCGCTGCCGGCAGCGGCGGCGCGGCGCAGCCGCGGATGGACCCAGCGCGAGGCCAGGTAGTCGCCCAGGATCCAGCCCAGCATCAGCCAGCACGAGGCCACCCCCGTGCTGTAGGTATAGCCGATGACCCCGATGAACATGTAGCCGCTGTTGTTGGTGGCCACTGCCGATAGCCCCGCCAGGGGCGCGGGGATGCTGCGGCTCGCCAGATAGTAGTCGGCGCCGGTACCGCGACTGACCCGCGCCGACGCCAGGCCGACGCCGACGAAGGCGAGCAGGAAGAAAGCGAAACTCGCGGCAGCCAGGGCAATGACTCCAGCGGTAGCAGTCGCTCAGGAGGCCAGGGGTGCGAACCGCTGGCCCGCGCCGACCGCTCCGCCGCCGGGGTTCACGAGCGCGCGGCCAGTTCGAGCGGCGCCGGAATCAGCGGCTGGATGCTGCCGCGGGTGGCGATGAATCCGGGCCGGGGCGGCCGGCCGCAGTAGGGCTCGCGCAGGCCGTTGCTGACTGCGTTGTAGACGAAGAACACATTGCTGCGCGGGTCCGGCGTGATATTGCCGTTGGAGCCGTGCATGACGTTGCAGTCGAATACCGTGGTAGTGCCTGGCGGGCCGATGGCAGCGGCGATCCCGCCGCTCTGTTCGGCGAGCTGGCGCAGACAGTCGTCGCTCGGCACCCCGTACTCCTGCTTCACCAGGGACTGCTGATAGTGATCGGCGGGTGTATCCCCGGTGCATACCACATAGCTGCGATGGGAACCGGGCAACAGCAGCAGGGGCCCGTTGTGGGCGTGGTTGCGGGTCAGCGAGATGGAGATGCTCAGCGCCCGCATCCGCGGCATGCCGTCCTCCACGTGCCAGGTCTCGAAGTCCGAGTGCCAGTAGAACTCCTTGCCGCCGAACCCGGGCTTGTAATTGAGCCGGGACTGGTGGATGTAGACCTCGTCGTCGAGGAGGTAGCGGGCCAGCTCCACCAGCCGGGGGTCGGCGGCGACCGCGGCGAACAGGGGGCTGAGCCGGTGCACCCGGAACACCGTGCGCAGGGCGCCGGTCTCCCGCTCGCGGATCGCCTCCGGGCGCTGTGCGAGCAGAGGATCGTTGCGCAACCGCTCCAGCTCGACCTGCATGGCGGCGAGCTCGGTATCGTTGAACAGCGCCTGCAGGATCAGAAAGCCCCGCCGTTCATAGGCTTGGATGAGCTGCCGCGCGACCGGCGGCGCGCGCTCCGCCGGGGCGTGGACCACCGGGTCCAGGCGCGGCGCCAGGGTGGCCGCTGCGCCGCCCCGTGAAGGATAGAGGTCCTGGGCTTCGGAATTTGTCGGCATCGGTCGTCCCCTTTCAGCCGCTGACCGGTTCGGCCTCGAGCGGATAGACGCCCTCGGCGTCGTGCACCTCGGTACCGTGCAGCGGCGGGTTGAACACACAGGCCATGACCATTTCGGTCTCGGCGCGCAGGACGTGGGCGTCGTGCCGATCGAGCACATAGAGCGTGCCCGGCACAACCCGATAGACCTTGCCGTCGGCAACGGTCTCGACCTGGCCGTGGCCGGAGATGCAATACACGGATTCGATGTGGTGCTGGTAATGCATCGGCAGCTCGGCGCCGCGGTAGATGGTGGTGATGTGAAAGGAAAAGCCGGCGTTGTCATTCTTCAGCAGCAGCCGGGTGCTCTCCCAGCCGGAGGTGACGATGCGGCGACCGGTTTGCTCGGCTTCGCGCAGATTGCGTACGATCATGGCGTTACTCCTCCTTTTTCCATCTGGTCGCGAGCGGCGCTCAGGAAGCCTGCGCGGTGCGCCCGCCCAGCTCCTGCTCCAGGCTGGCGGCGAGGCGGCCGAGGCCGTCGCGCAGCTCCCCGGTGCTGATGGTCAGCGGGCAGAGGCACTTGAGCACCTGGCCGCGGTTGCCCGAGGTCTCGATGATCAGCCCGCGTTGGAAGGCCGCGCGGCTGATCCGGTCCGCGGTTGCGCCGTCGGCGCACTCGATGCCCTGCATCAGGCCGCGGCCCTTGATCCGCACCCGGGCCACGCCGAAGCGCTCGCTCAGCCGCTGCAGGCCCTCGCGCAGCTGTTCGCTGCGGGCCCGCACGTTGGCCGCCAGGGCGTCGTCGGCCCAGAAATGCTCCAGCGCCGCGGCGGCGGTGACGAAGGCGTGGTTGTTGCCGCGGAAGGTGCCGTTGTGTTCGCCGGGCTTCCAGACGTCCAGTTGCGGGCGGTAGAGCAGCAGTGCCATGGGCAGGCCGTAGCCGCTCAGCGACTTCGACAGGGTCACCATGTCGGGCTGGATCCCCGCCGGCTCGAAGCTGAAGAAGGTGCCGGTGCGCCCGCAGCCGGCCTGGATGTCGTCGACGATCAGCAGGATGTCGCGCTTGCGGCACAGTTGCGCCAGGCCCTGCAGCCAGGCGGTGCTGGCGCTGTTGAGCCCGCCCTCGCCCTGCACGGTTTCCACGATCATGGCCGCCGGCAGGTCGATGCCGCTCGAGGGATCTCCGAGCAGGCGATCGAGTATCCGCAGCGTGTCGGCGTCGCGGCCCAGGTAGCCGGCGTAGGGCATCCGGGTGACGTTGGCGAGCGGCACCCCGGAGCCGCCGCGGTGATGGCGGTTGCCGGTGGCGGCCAGTGCGCCCAGGGTGACCCCGTGAAAGCCATTGGTGAAGGCGATCACCGAGCTGCGGCCCTTGACCTTGCGCGCCAGCTTGAGCGCGGCCTCGACGGCATTGGCGCCGGTCGGCCCGGTGAACTGCAGGCGATACTCCAGCCCGCGGGGCGCCAGCACCAGATCGCGAAATGCGGCCATGAAGCGGGCCTTGGCGGTGGTGTGCAGGTCGAGCCCGTGGGCCACTCCGTCGGCGGCGATGTAGTCGAGCAGCGCCTGCTTCAGAACGGGATGGTTGTGTCCGTAGTTGAGGGAGCCGGCGCCAGCCAGGAAATCCAGGTACGCATTGCCCGCGTCGTCGTAGAGCCAGCTGCCCCGGCCGCGGGTAAATACCACGGGAAAGGCGTTGGCGTAGCACTGCGCCGAAGATTCGAGTTCGCTGAAGATGTCCATGGGGTCTCCTTTGCACGTGTCGCGGTTGCGGGTGTCGCGGACGATTCAGGCGGCAGCGGCCACGAAGGGTCCGATCCGCAGCAGGACCTCATCCGGGTGCCGGCCGGCGAAATGGCGCTGCGAATCGAACAGGGTGGTGGTCGCGGTGGCCGCGGAAAGTCCGCAGGCGAGGCGCTCGAACAACGCCCAGGAGGCCCGGTTGTCCGGGCCTATGGTGGTTTCGAGAAAGCGGATGTCGGCCAATCCGGAGCGCGCCAGCAGGTTGTGCAGCAGGCGCAAAGCCAGGCCCTGGCCGCGGGCGGCGGGGTCGACCGCCACCTGCCAGACGAACAGCGTATCGGGGCGATCGGGACTCCGGTAACCGGATACGAAGCCGAGCGCGGCCCCGTTGGCGGCGGCCACGGCAATGATCGAGGTGGCGGCGAAATGGCTGCACTGCAGCAGGTTGCAGTAGCGGGAATTGGCGTCGAGCGGCGGGCAGCGGGCGATCAGATCGAACACCGCCGGGCCGTCGCCCGCAGCGGGCTCGCGCAATCGCCAGGCCGGCGTGCCGGCGATGTCGCCGGCAGCCGGGATCTCCCCCGCGGGGCGGTCTTTTTTCATCTGGGCATATACATTGTGTACATTGATATTTTGATCGATCCGTCCCATTCCAGCAGGAAAGCGCGAGCGCTAAATGACGAGAACCAGGCGTCAAAACCCGAGGCAAAGACCAAACAGCATTCATTCAGGGGTCTGATGCCGCCAAGAAAGTTCATTGTATTCAAATTTATTTTCGATTCAACCCGCCGGGGAAACCACCATCCATTTGGATAAAATCGGTGCCATTTCCGTCGTTGTGGAAACCTGCGTGGACATCATCGCCGAGGTACTGATCGCACTGCGTCAGGTGATCCGCGCCACCGACCTGCACTCCCGCCAGTTGCTGAAGACCGCCGGACTGACGGCACCCCAGCTCCTGGTGTTGCAGGCGATCGACAGCGCTGGTGAACTTTCCGTGAGCACGCTGGCGGCCCGCATCAGCCTGAGCCAGGGGACCGTGACCAGCATCCTCGACCGGCTCGAAGCCCGCGGCCTGGTGACGCGCAACCGCTCTCCGCTCGACAAGCGGATGGTGTTGCTGCACTTGACCCCTGCCGCTGGCGACATCCTGGCGCTGGCGCCGCAACCGCTGCAGGAGCGCTTTGTGCGCCGCTTCGAAAAACTCCCTTCCTGGGAGCAGCACTCGATCCTCGCCTCGCTGCATCGGGTCGCCCAGCTGATGAACGCCGATCACATCGACGCCGCCCCGGTGCTGGCGATCGGCGCTCTCGACCAACCCGAAGGCGGCGGTCTCAAGGAGTAAGTCGGGCCGAGGATGTTCGGGCCTATACTGCGGTCGACCCCTTGCCTTCGGGCCTCGCAGGAGCTCGTCTGTGGCCACCACCGTTCTGGGTCTGGTTCTTTCCACCGCCACCGAAGCACCGCCCCGGGAGCTGGCCGAGCTCGGCCGGCTCGCCGAGGACAAGGGCTTCGCGGCGGTGCTGGTCAACGAAGGGCGCGGCGACGCCCTGGCCTGCGCCCAGGCGATCGCGGCCGCCACCAGCCGCATCCAGGTGGGCACCAACATCGCCAACATCTATTACCGCCACCCATTCCTGGCGGCGATGACCGCGGCCACCGTCGCCGAACTGTCGGGCGGCCGCCTGGTGCTGGGGCTGGGCAGCAGTCACCGCCAGCTGCTCGCCGCCCAAGGCATCACCACGCGATCGCCGCGGGAGGATCTGCGCGCCTATGTACAGCGGGTGAAGCAGATCCTGGCCGGTGAGGAAAAAAACCCGCTGTTCGCCGCGCGGCCCTGTCCCTGGCCGGTGCCGGTGCTGGTGGCCGGACTCACCGTGGAGAGTGCGGCGGTGGCGGGCGCGGTGGGCGATGGCCTGATGCCCTTTCTACCGTCCCTCGACCACCTCAAGACGCTGCTGCGCGCGGCCCGGGAAGCCGCCGTGGCCGCCGGCCGCGACCCGGCAGCGGTGGACTGCATCCTCAGCATTCCCACCTTTATCTCCAACAATCTGGGCGCGGCGATGTCCGCCGCCCGGCACAACCTGGCGTTCTTCGCGCGCCTGCCCAACTACCGGAAACAGTGGCGGCTGTGCGGCTTCGGTGCCGAGATGGACGCGGTGGCGGAGGCCTGGAAGAGCGGCGACCGGCGCGCCGCGGCGGCCTGCATCAGCGAGCGCATGGTCAATCAGGTGTGCGTCTATGGCTCGCCGCAGATGTGCCGCTCGCAGCTCGCGGCATTCCGCGCCGCCGGCGCCCGCCTGCCGCTGCTGGCGGTGAGCCCAGTGGACAGCTCCGATCGCCTGGGCGCCACCCGGGAGGCGATCCGGCTGCTGGCACCCTGAGCCTCCCGGCGCCCATCCTGGCGATCAGTGGTCGGCGGATTTGCGGCGCAGGTAGTGATCGCCGCGAAAGGCGCCGAACAGGTCCGCGACGCGCGGGTGGCGCACCGGTACGCCGCTGGTGTCGGGCAGCAGATTCTGCTCCGAGACATAGGCCACGTAGCTGGATTCGGCGTTTTCCGCGAGCAGATGGTAGAACGGCTGGTCGCGGTGCGGGCGCATGGCTTCGGGAATCGCGTTGAGCCATTCCTCGGTGTTGCTGAACACCGGGTCGACGTCGAAGATCACGCCCCGGAACGGATAGAGCCGGTGTTTGACCACCTGGCCGATGGCAAATCGAGCCACCCGCTGCACGGTCGTCACGGCCCGTCCACCGCGTCCCCGCCGGGCGGCGGGGGCGCCGGCGCCTGCAACAATGTCTCGATCAACCGCCCCCAGGGCGTATCGGGCGGCTGCGCCCAGGCCGCCTGGTGGAGTTCGGCGAGCGCTTGCTCGTCCTCCGCGAGGAAACCCTTGTCGACCGCGCCGAGCGCGCCCGGCCCGCTGCGGACGCAGGTCGCGATCAGCCGTTGGCGGCGCGCTGCGCGCAGCGCGGTGGCGCCACGGCGGCGCGCCAGTTGCGCGTGCAGGGCGTTGGCCAAGGGGCTCAGCACTGCCCGCACGAAGCCGGCAGGCGGGCCCGCCACCGGACAGCGGTAGCGGGCCAGATCCTGCAACGCCGGGGGTGGCGCGGTTTCCTCGGGCACCAGCAGCAGGCCGGCGCGGCGTAGCCGGGCGCCGGCGCGGTAGCGACTCAGCCACACCGAGATCGGCGCCGCGCACACCAAGGGCAGCGCCACCGGCAGCGACCACAGGAAGAAGCCGGGGTCCAGCCACAGGGCGAAGCCGCCCCAGGCCAGCGCCAGCAAGGTGCCCGGCGCCTGCCGGATCAAGGCATCGGCCCACAGCGTCTCCCGGGTTCGGTTCTGGCCCGCCCACAGCACCTGGGTGCCGAGCAGGGCTTCGAGCACATAGCGCGAATGGGCCAGCATGCGGATTGGCGCCAGCAGCGAGGCCACCAGAGCTTCGAGCAGCAGGCTGGCGAGCAGCCGCGGCGCGCCACCCATGGCGCGGCGGCGCTCGCGGGTGCAGAGCACTTCGAGCAGCGCCAGCAGCTTGGGCGTGAACAGCACCACCAGGGTGACGCCCACCAGCGCCAGCGCCCAGTCGGGCCGCCACTCCGGCCACAGCGGGTAGAGGGCATGGGGCTCGGGAAAGTACTCGACCGGGAACAGCGTCAGCAGCGCCGCCTCGATGGTCGCCGCGGCCAGAAACGCCAGCCACAGCAGGGACGAGCCGTAGTTCATGATGCCGTTGAGGAAGGCGGCGCGGTGGGCGGCGCAAAAGCCGCGGCGGAACAGGAACGCCAGGTGCTGGAGATTGCCCTTGACCCAGCGCCGGTCGCGGGTGAGTTCGTCGACCAGGGTCGGCGGCGCCTCCTCGTAGCTGCCGCCGATGCCGGGCTCAAGCCAGATTTCGTGGCCGGCGCTGCGCAACAGAGCAGCTTCGACGAAGTCATGGCTGAGAACCGCGCCGCGAA
>JADLCO010000155.1 GCA_020847115.1 Pseudomonadales bacterium
CCTGATATAGACGGCTGGCGCATCCTGCAGTCGGTCAGGGCCGCAGGCAACCAGGTTCCGGTGTTGTTCCTGACTGCACGCAGCAATGTGGATGATCGCGTGCAAGGGCTGGAGCTGGGCGCCGATGATTACCTGGTCAAGCCGTTCGTCTTTGCCGAGCTGCTCGCTCGCGTGCGCACTCTGCTGCGTCGCGGCGCCATGCCTACCCATCACGACCGCATGCAGATCGTGGATCTCGAACTGGACCTGGCACGGCGGCGTGCGATCCGCGGCGGGCGGCGCATCAATCTGACCAACAAGGAGTTCGCGCTGCTTGAGCTGTTGGCGCGTCGTCAGGGTGAAGTGTTGCCGCTTTCGCTGATCGCGTCCCAGGTCTGGGACATGAACTTCGACAGCGACACCAATGTGATTGATGTCGCGATTCGTCGGCTGCGGGCAAAGATCGACGATGACTTCGAGCCCAAGCTCATTCATACCGTTCGGGGCATGGGCTATACGCTGGATGTCCCGGATGACGATTAAAAAACCCGCCATCTTCGGCCGTCCAATATCACTCGCAGCGCGGGTGACCTGGCTGGTTGCCATCGCCATGACGCTGGTATTCCTGGTATTCAACTGGATCAGTATCGGCTCTTTGGATCGGCATTTCGCCGAGATGGATGAAGAAGAACTGGGAGTGATAGCCAGATCGGTCATCCGGGCGCTGGGCGAAGTGCATGATGATGGCGATGCGCAGGCCTTGCAGCGTGCGGTCCGGGGACACCATGGTGTTTACTACTATGTGACCGACGCTGCTGGAGAAACACTCTATGAGCCCAGGGATGGTCCCGATCTAGCGCGATTTGCTGTGAACGAGCGTCCTGTCGATCTCGCAGATGCGTCGGAAATGACGATTTGGGAGGAAAACGGGATGCACTATCGCGGCGCCGTCATACAGGTCGGCGGCGACGACAGCCTTAGCGAGAGGTACATGATCGCCGTTGCTATGGACATTGGTGGTCATCTCACATTCATCGAGAGTTTTAAGCGTATCCAGTGGTGGACGATCTGTGTCGTCATGTGCATTGCGATCCTCATGGCCTGGATTGCGGTTCATTGGGGGCACAGGCCGATTCGTAGGGCCAACGAAAAGATTCGCGCGATTACTTCTTCCAAGTTGCACATGCGATTGGACCCGAAGGACGTGCCGGTCGAGTTGGAAGAGACCGTCGCTTCGTTCAACGCTATGCTCGGGCGTATCGAGGACGGATATGCCCAACTGGCCAATGTGTCCGCGGATATCGCCCATGAATTGCGCACGCCAGTCACCAATCTGACTACGCAGACAGAAGTGGTTGTCGGCCAAGCCCGTTCTACCGATGAGTATCGGGAAGTGCTCTACTCGAACCTGGAGGAATTCGGACGTTTGAACCGCATGATCAATGACATGCTGTTTCTCGCACAAACCGGGAACGATCCGCGTAATCTCGATTTGCAGATCGTAAACCTGACGAAAACGATCCAGGGGCTGTTCGAGTATTTCGAGGCCTGGGTGGAAGAACACGGTGTCTCATTGCAGTTCAAAGGACGAGCAGTACCGATACGGGCCGATCGGGAAATGCTTCGCCGCGCACTCAGCAATCTTCTCTCCAACGCGATCCGCTACACGCCGCGTGGGGAAACCGTTACCGTGAAGGTGTCCCAGAATGAGCAAGCCACCACTATCAGCGTCGAGAATCCGGGCGAGAAGATTCCCGCGGAGGATCTGCCAAGGCTTTTCAATCGCTTTTACCGCGGCGATCCGTCTCGGCAACGCAAGGGCGATGGTGCTGGGCTGGGGCTTGCCATCGTCAAGTCGATCGTCGAGGCGCATGGAGGCAAGGTTCGTGTCGAATCCGACGACGCGCTGACGCGGTTCTTCATCGTACTGCCGCGCTTCACGAATACTGATTGAGAGTGAACGCTGCAGCGCTTAGCAGCCTGCACAATGATCTGCTGGATATCGCCTTGGCCGGCTACGGCATTGGCCTTTCCACCAACGCCGGCAGACACGGACCCTGCGGCGACCCGACCTCACCATCCGTATAGGAGGCCTCCCGCTCCGCCTATCTTCCCCGCCGCCAGTGTGGGCCTTGCGGCCAGGATGTAGGTGAAACACGCAGCAAGTTGTAGACGCCTAGTGGGGGTCGCGTGTTAAAATGATCAAGTTTGAAGCTGCCGTGGGAAACCCGTTCCCACGCATCTTCCCGGATAACTGAATTTTTCGGTCTGCCATGACCCGTACCGCTTCGATCAACATTGCTCAGTGGTGGCGCTTCCAATAGGAAGCGGCACGTCGTTGCGGCCTCGAACCGCACCTTGCCGCCGTACCGGCAGGCAAGGTTCAGCAGATGGCTCTCCGGCACGGCGGCTCCAAGACCCAAGGAGATTGCCCGATGCCCCCAAGATTCTCAGGCCTGACTCACTCCCCGCTATATCGCGCGGCGTGTAGCGCCCCCTTCGCTTTCCCCCCCCGCCCACGTCGCCCTCGCCGAGCCTCCGATGCAGGCGGTGACCTGTGGGTATTGCCACCCTTGGACTCACCTGGTGTAAAGCACCCGACAACGAGCAGGTCCGGTGTGGGTAGCCGGTCGAGAGGGATCACTACCAACATGAGGTGCGGATCGGTGCATCTTCCACTGCAATCGTCTACCAGTGTGTATATATGTGTGTATATTATAGCAGGGCTCTGGATAGAAAATGAAGAAAAATCAAGGTATTACTATGCCTAAGCTCTTGATGATCGACAACTACGACTCCTTCACCTACAACCTGGTGCAGTACCTGGGCGAGCTGGGCGCCGAGGTGCGGGTGGAGCGCAACGATGCCCTGACGCTGGCCGACATCGAGGCCCTGGCGCCGGAGCGCATCGTGATCTCGCCCGGCCCCTGCACGCCCAGCGAGGCGGGCATCTCGGTGCCGCTGATCCAGGCCTTTGCCGGCCGCATCCCGCTGCTCGGGGTCTGCCTCGGCCATCAGAGCATCGGCCAGGCGTTCGGCGGGCGCATCGTGCGCGCCCGCGAGGTGATGCACGGCAAGACCTCGCTGATCCACCACCGCGGGCAGGGCGTGTTCCACGGCCTGCCGAGCCCGTTCGAGGCGACCCGCTACCACTCGCTGATCATCGAGCGCGCGAGCCTGCCCGCGTGTCTCGAAATCACCGCCTGGACCGCGACCGAAGACGGCGAGGTCGACGAGATCATGGGCGTGCGCCACCGCGAGCTGGCGGTGGAGGGTGTGCAGTTCCATCCCGAATCCATCCTCACCCGCCACGGCCACGATCTGCTGCGCAACTTTCTGGAGGGTCGATGACGCTGGCGAGAGGGCCGCTGACCCTGCGCGACGCCATCGCCCGCCTGGTCGAGGGCGGCAGCCTCGAGCGCGCGGAGATGCGCGCGGCCATGCACGAGCTGATGAGCGGCGCCGCCACCCCGGCGCAGATCGCCGGCTTTCTGGTGGCGCTGCGCATGAAGGGCGAGACCCTCGACGAGATCACCGGCGCGGTGGAGGTGATGCGCGAACTGTGCATCCCGGTGGCGGTCGCCGGCGAGCATCTGGTGGACATCGTCGGCACCGGCGGCGACGGCGCCAGCCTGTTCAACGTCTCCACGGCGAGCGCCCTGGTGGTGGCGGCCTGCGGCGGCCGGGTGGTCAAGCACGGCAACCGCGGCGTGAGCAGCAAGAGCGGCAGCGCCGATCTGCTGGAGGCGGCCGGGGTGCGCCTCGATCTCACCCCCGAGCAGAGCGCGCGCTGCGTGGCCGAACTGGGCATCGGCTTTCTGTTCGCGCCCGCCCACCACGGCGCCATGCGCCACGCAGTGGGGCCGCGCCGCGAGCTCGGCATCCGCACCCTGTTCAACCTGCTGGGCCCGATGACCAATCCCGCCGGGGTCCGCCGCAAGCTGATCGGCGTCTACGCCGCCGGCCTGTGCCGCACCGTCGCCGAGGTGCTGGCGCGGCTCGGCAGCGAGCGGGTGCTGGTGGTGCATAGCGACGACGGCCTCGACGAAATCAGCCTGGCGGCGCCCACGCTGGTGGTCGAGCTGGACGCCGGGCGGATCCGCGAATACCGCATCGCGCCCGAGGATTTCGGCATCGCCCGGCAGGATCTCTCCGGCCTCGCGGTGGCCGATGCCGCGGCCTCGCTGGCCCTGATCCGCGATGCCCTGGGCAAACGCGCCACCGCCGCCGGCACCAAGGCCGCCGACCTGATCGCCCTCAACGCCGGCGCCGCACTCCATGCCGCCGGGGTGGCCAGAAGCATCGGCGAGGGCGTGCAGCGGGCCGAGGACGCGATCGCCAGCGGACTCGCCGGCGCCCGGCTCGAGGAGCTCGCCGCCTTCACCCAATGCTTGGGAGCCGAATGATGGCCACCGCGGATACCCCCGACATCTTGCGCAGGATCCTCGCCCGCAAGGCCGAGGAGATCGCCGAGCGGCAGCGCCGGGTAACACTCGCCGAGCTGCGCGACCGGGCCGCCGCGGCGCCGCCCGTGCGCGGCTTCCATCGGGCGCTCGCCGCGCGCATCGCCCAGGGCCGCTCGGCGGTGATCGCCGAGATCAAGAAGGCCTCGCCCAGCAAGGGGGTGATCCGGCCCGATTTCGACCCGGTGGCGATCGCGCGCAGCTACGAAGCCGGCGGCGCCACCTGCCTGTCGGTGCTCACCGATGTGGATTTCTTCCAGGGCGCCGACGACTATCTGGTGCAGGCGCGCGCTGCCACCGCGCTGCCGGTGCTGCGCAAGGACTTCACCATCGACCCCTACCAGGTCTACGAAGCGCGCGCGCTGGGCGCCGATTGCGTGCTGCTGATCGTCGCCGCGCTTGCGCCCGCACAACTGGTCGAACTGCACGAACTGGCGCGCGGTATCGGCCTGGACGTGTTGGTCGAGGTCCACAACGCCCGTGAACTGGACGCCGCGCTCGCGCTCGACAACCCCATGGTGGGCATCAACAACCGCGATCTGCACAGCTTCCACACAACGCTCGAAACCACCTTCAGCCTGCTGCCGCGCATCGGCGACGGGCGGCTGGTGGTGACCGAGAGCGGTATCCAGCGTGTCGACGATGTGCTCGCCATGCGCGGCCACGGCGTCAACGCCTTTCTGGTGGGAGAAGCCTTCATGCGCGCCGCGGACCCGGGCGCGCAGCTGCGCGCGCTGTTCGATTGAAAAACAGACCCGGCGCGGGTGGTGCCCCGGCGGCGGCTGAACCGGGGTCGGTCGGCTCGAGCCCGCCCACTCTTGTGCTGGCGGAGGAGTCGCCGAGCAGGGAATGACCTCGCCGATTCCCCGGTATTCCCCTATGCAAGCCCGCGCAACTGCTGGAGCAATGGGCCGTGCTCGGCCGCCGGCAGGCGCGGGCCATAGCGGCTGACCACCGCGGCCGCGGCGTGGTTGGCGAAGCGGCCGGCGCTGGGGTAATCGAAACCCTGGGTGAGGGCATAGAGGAATGCGCCGGCAAACATGTCGCCGGCGCCGTTAGTATCCACCGCTACGGTGGGTACCGCAGGCACCTCGTGGAGCTCGCGGCCGTCGAACACCAGGGCGCCGCGGGCGCCGAGGGTGACCGCAAAGCGATCGGCACGCTCGCGCAGGCGCACGGCGGCGGTTTCCAGGCTGTCGGCGCCGGTCCAGGCGCGGGCCTCGTCGCCGTTGCAGAACAGCAGATCGACCCGCTCCCCGACCATTTCCCGCAAGGGCTCGCGGAAGTGGGCGACGATGCCCGGGTCCGACAGGCTGAGCGCCACCCGGGTGCCGGCGGCGCGCGCCGCTTCGCGCGCGCGGATCGCGGCGGCGCGCCCGGTGGTGGAGGTGGCGAGATAACCCTCGACGTAGAGCCAGGTGGAAGCGGCCAATGCATCGAGCTCGAGATTCTCGGGCCCGAGCTGTTCGCTGATGCCGAGATAGGTGTTCATGGTGCGCTCGGCATCCGGCGTGATCAGCACCAGGCACTTGCCGGTGATGCCGGCGGGCAGGCCGTGGCTGCCGTTGTGGGCGACGCCGGCGGCGGCCAGGTCGCGCAGATAGAAGTGGCCGTTGTCATCGTCGGCCACCTTGCAGGAATAGTAGGCGCGGCCGCCGAAACAGCTCAGCGCGATGACGGTATTGGCCGCGGAGCCGCCGCTGGCGCGCTGCGCCAGCGCCAGGTGGCCGTCGAAGGCGGCGAGCAGTTGGTGCTGGCGGGCTTCGTCGACCAGGGTCATCACGCCCTTTTCAATGCCATGGGCCTGCAATTCGGCATCGGTGACGCGCAGTTCGGTGTCCACCAGTGCCGCGCCCAGTCCATAGAGATCAAAACGAGCCATGGTTTCGCGCCGGTTACCGAGTGAAGACGCTATTATCCACGGCCGCATCCCGGGGCCAACAGGCTCCGGAGCAGTGCACGGGCGAGGATACGGAGTGGCGGCAAAGCGAGGCGGTGGATCGAGACGGCGCAAGGGCCCGGGGCGCAAGAAGCAGCCTGGCCGGCGCTCGCTGCTGCGCTACCTGCTGGGCATGCTGGCCCTGCCGCTGATCCTGGCGACGGCGATCGGCGTGTTGGTGCTCGACAACCAGGTCAAGGCGCGCTTTTCGGGCGCCAAGTGGGAACTGCCCACCCATGTCTACAGCCGGCCGCTGGAGCTGTACGCCGGGTTGAACCTGCCGCGCGCGGCACTCCTCGACGAACTCGATGAGCTCGGCTACCGGCGCGTCGCGCGGATCGAGCACCCCGGGCAGTTCGCGGTAACCGCCGACGGTATCGAATTGCATGCCCGGGCTTTCCCCTTTCCCGAGGGGGAACAGCCCGAACAGCGGGTGCGGCTGCGGCTCAGCGGCAGCGGCATCGTCGCCATTCAGGATGCCGGCGGGAAATCGCTGCCGCTGCTGCGCCTGGAGCCGATCCGCATCGGCGGCATCTATCCTGAGCACGCCGAAGACCGGGTGCTGCTGCGCCTGGAAGAGTTGCCGCCCTATCTGGCCGATGCCGTGATCGCGGTGGAAGACCGGGATTTCTATCGCCACCGCGGGGTGTCGCCGCGCGCCATCCTGCGCGCGCTCTGGGCCAACGTCCGCGCCGGCGGCATCGCCCAGGGCGGCAGTACCATCACCCAGCAGCTGGTGAAGAACTTCTATCTCGACCGCAGCCAGACGCTGATCCGCAAGGCCATGGAAGCGGTGATGGCGATGCTGCTCGAGCTGCACTACAGCAAGGCCGAGATCCTCGAGGCCTACCTCAACGAAATCCACCTGGGCCAGGAGGGCAACCGCGCCATCCACGGCTTCGGCATGGCCAGCGAGTTCTACTTCCGCCAGCCCCTGGCCGAACTGGATCTCCACCAGGTGGCACTGCTCGTAGGGCTCGCCAAGGGCTCCTCCTACTACAATCCGCGACGGCATCCCGAGCGCGCGCTGGCGCGGCGCAACCTGGTGCTGACCACGCTGGCCAGTGAGCAGATCGTGGTCGCGGCGGAGGCAGAGGCCGCGGCCCGCAAGCCGCTCGATGTGACCAAGACGCCGGGGGCGGTCAATCGCTACCCGGATGTCCTGGATCTGGTGCGCCGCCATCTGCAGCGCGATTACGCCGCGCGCGATCTCACCGCCGAAGGCTTGCGCGTATTCACCCATCTCGATCCGCGCATCCAGCACCGGGTGGAAAACGGTATCGCCGAGGTGCTCAAGCGCATCGAGACGGATCGCAAGCTGGCCGCCGGCACCTTCCAGGCCGCGGCGGTCGTGGTGCGGGTCGGCACCGGCGAGGTGCTGGCACTGGCCGGCAGCCGCACCCGCGATTTCGCCGGTTTCAACCGCGCCCTGGACGCGCGCCGGGGCATCGGTTCCACCGCCAAGCCGGCGGTCTACCTGGCCGCGCTGGAGCAGCCCGGCCGCTTTACCCTGGGCACCGTGATCGACGACGCGCCGGTCTCCATCCGCGCCGGGGGCAAGCCCTGGAGCCCGGACAATTTCGATCACATCAGCCATGGCCCGGTGCCCCTGTACCGGGCTCTGAGCCAGTCCTACAACCAGGCCACCGCCCGGCTCGGTCTCGAGGTCGGCGTCGACAAGGTGGCCAAGGTCTTCCGGCGCCTGGGCTACGAAGGGCCGTTGGAGGAGGTCCCGTCACTGCTGCTCGGCGGTGTCTCCATGACGCCCTTCGAGGTCGCCGGCATCTACCACACCATCGCCGCCGATGGCTTTCACACGCCGCTGCGGGCGATCGCCTCGGTGGGTGACGCCGATCGCCAGCTGCTCGCCCGCTACGCCTTCGAGGTGGAGCAGCGCTTCCAGGCGCGCGACGTCTATCTGCTCCAGTACGCCCTGCGCCAGGTGATGCTGGAGGGCACCGCCGCAGGCACCCGCCTGCCCGGCGCCCCCGAACTCGCCGGCAAGACCGGCACCACCAACGACCAGCGCGACAGCTGGTTCGCCGGCTTCAGCGGCAATTACCTGGCCGTGGTCTGGGTGGGTCGCGACGACAACAAGCCGATGCCGCTCACCGGCGCTTCCGGCGCCCTGCGCATCTGGACCGCGATCATGTCCGGCCTCGAACACCGGCCGCTGTCCGGGCCGCCGGACGACATCACCCTGGCCTGGTTCGATCCCGCCACCGGCAACGGCAGCGGCCCCCACTGCCCCGGCGCCCGGCAGCTGCCGTTCGCCTCCGGTTCGGAGCCGGCCCAGGAAGACTGCGGCATCGGCGCCCGCACCCTCGACCGGGTGCGCGGCTGGTTGGGCCTGGAGTGACGTCCATGAGTACCTTGCCCCCTGGATCGCGCCGCCGGCTGGCCGCATTGCCGCTGCTCGGCGCCCTGCTGCTCGCCGCCTGCGCGCCCCTCTCCCCGGGGCCCCGCGCGCCGGTCGAGGAGGGCCCGGCCGTCTCCGCGCCGCCGCCACCGCCGGGTCCGGCACCCAGGCCGGTGGAGCCGGCGCCCGCACCCCCGCCGCGTCCGGCGCCGCCGCCGGTGGCCCCGGATGCGGTCGGCGCGCTGGTCGCCGAGGCCCGCGCGGCTGCCGCAGCGGGCCACCACGACGCCGCCGCGGCGCTCGCCGAGCGCGCCCAACGTATCGACCCGCGCGCCCCCGAGCCCTATCTGGTCCTGGCGCGCGCCCACCAGGCCCGCGGCCAGACCGCCCAGGCGCGCCAGTTTGCGCTCAAGGGCATCGCCTCCAGCCGTGCCGGCACGCAGGTGCGCGCCGAGCTGGAGGCCCTGCTGCGGAGTTTGGGGCAGTAAGGTCGCATGGGCGTGAAGAGGCGGTGAAGAACTGCAGCAGGAGCCGAGGGCGGTAGCGGAGCATTTGGTGCTGCGGTGCCACCGGCAGGGATGGCGAGGGATCAGTCCGGTCGCGTCTGCACCGAGACCCGGGTGATGCCCAGCAGACGCAGTTCGTCGAAGATCTTCATGACGATGCCGAAATCCGCACCCTGATCGCCATTGAGGAATACCTTCAGGTCTGGGTCGGCCCGCTGAAGCGATCGCAAGCGATCGCGTAGCGCATCGAGCGCTATCGCCTCCTTGTCCAAGTAAAGCGCTCCCGCTTCGGTGATGGATACCGTCACGGCCTGGTCGCGCGCTTGGGGCGACCCGGTCTCTGCCGTGGGTAGTTGCACCTCGACCCCTTGGTTTTTCACCATCGACAGCGACACGATCACGAAGGTGGCCAACAGAAAGAACATGATGTCGATGAGCGGGATGATCTCGATCCGCGCTCTGCGGCGCTGGTGTGTCGCCGGAATTTTCATTGATCGCCTTCCGCTGAGGAGCGCAACAGCAGCAACTCCAGGCGCGTCGAGGCATCCTCCAGTTCGTGCCGTGCCTCTTCGGCCCGGGCGTTGAGGTAGTTGAACGGAATGAGCGCGACGATGGCGACGCCCAGGCCGGCAGCAGTGGCGATGAGCGCCTCGGCGATGCCGCCGGTGATGACCGCGGGCGCGGACAATTCGGCCGAGCCGAGCATGCCGAAGGAGCGGATCATTCCGGTCACTGTCCCCAGCAGACCGAGCAGCGGGCCCAGGGTGATCGCGGTATCCAGCATGGTCAGCCCTTGGTTGAAGCGGCGCAACTCCTGGCTGGCTGCGTTCAGCAGTGCATTCACCGCGCTGCCACGGCGATGTTCGATGCCCTGCGCCAGGGTGCGCGCAACGAAATCGCTGCTGTCGCGACCGGTGGCGAGCGCCTGTTCCAGTTCGTTGCGCTCGACCTTGCCCAGCATGTCGGCGACCACCTGCGGCTGCCGGCGGCGCGTTTCCCGCACCACGAAGAACAGCCGCTCCAGCACCACCGTGGCGGAAATCAGTGAGGTGACCAGCAGCGGCCACATGATGGGTCCGCCTTTTTCCATCAATTCCCAAAGAGACATGTTTTCTCCAGATCAAACAAATCAGTTATCGAGCAAGCGCGCTGCGGATGTGGGCCCAGGCTCAGGCCTCGGCCCACATCCGCAGCAGGTTGTGATAGACGCCGCTGAGGCGCAGCAATTCGGGGTCCGTCGGCGGCAGCTGCCGCGACAGTGCCTGCACCGACTGGTCGAGATCGAACAGCAACGCGCGTTGCGCGGCATCGCGTACCAGGCTTTGCAACCACAGGATCGCCGCCAGCCGCGCACCTCGCGTCACCGGCTCCACGCGGTGGAGACTGCTGGAGGGATAGAGCACCAGAGCGCCCGCGGCGAGCTTTACCTCCTGGGCGCCGAATGCCGTCTCCACCACCAGTTCGCCGCCGTCGTAGTCTTCCGGATCGGCGAGAAAAAGTGTCGCCGAAAGGTCGCTGCGCACCGCCTGGGAGAGGCGGTCGGAGTACATCAGGGCGGCATCGATATGGGTCCAGTAATGGCCGCCGCCGGCATAGCGGTTGAAGCGCGGCGGAAAGAAGCGATTGGGCAGCGCCGCGGACACGAATAGTGCATTGCGGCCGAGCATCCCCAGGATGCGATTGCCGAGATCGTGGGCGATGGATGAGTCGTCGTCCACTTGCTGGTTGTCCTTGACCTGTATCGACAGGCTGCCGGCGCTGTCTCGTCCATCACGCCAAGGAGCTTGTGCGAGCGTCGCACGGAAATCGCGCACTTCGCTTTGGTTCAGAAAATCGGGAATTACCAGCAACATGGCCAAATTCCAGGGGAGAGTCGGCCCGCCAAGCGGTGCGCGGGCATGAGCCGCGCACCGCAGCGGCAGCTTAGAACTCGTAGTTTAGCGTGAGTCGTGCGTTGAACGCATCGCCGTAATACAAAAACGAACCAGAGCGGTATGCGGCCAGATAGTATTCCTTGTCGGTGATGTTGCCGAGGTTGAGGCGCGCATTGAGCTGTTTGGTGAATTCGTATTCGCCGAACAGGTCGATGACGGTGTATGACGGAATCGGCTGGCTGTAGGCGCCCGTAGCGGTGTTGAAAGCCGCTGCCGAATCCGGTTGCCCCGCATATCGTTTGCTCTCGTACTTCACCGCACCGCCGAAGGCGAGTTGCTCGGTGAGTTGGTAACGCAACAGGGCGTAGCCGCTGTTATCGGCGAAGTTGCTGAGCGTCTTGCCCTCGTTGGCCTCGTTGAAGGAGTCGAGGACTTCGGAGTCCATGGTGACATAGCCGACCTGGGCGCTGAGCTTTTCGGTGATGTTGCCGGTAGCGCTGACCTCGACGCCGCGGATACGGTTTTTGCCGGTGTTGAAGGTTCCCACCGAATCGTAATCGGCGCCTTCCATGACATCGGACTTGCGAGTTTCGAACAGTGCTGCGGCGAGCAGTAGTTTGCCGTCAAAGATGTTCCATTTGGTGCCGAGCTCGACGCTTTCCGTGCGCTCCGGATCCGCGCCCGCCGCCTGGCCGTTGAAGGTGATCAATCCGCCATAGCCGCCACTGGTGCCGACATCGGATTCGCCGCCATTGATGTCGGCCGCCGTCGCGTAATTCAGGTAGACATTGGCGTCGGGTGTGAGCTCGTAGGTAATGCCCGCATTGCCGTTCCACATGCCGTCGGAATAGCCATAGTCGGCATAACTTCCGTTGCCGCCCAGGGTCTCGAGATCGATGTCGGTGTCGTCGTAGCGCAGTCCGAGAAACAGCGTGAAGCGATCCGTGAGATCAATGGTGTCGAGCACGGAGGCCGAAATCGCCTTGGCCTGCCAATTCTGGTCCCAGCGGCCTTTGGCGATTTGACGATTCATGATGTGCTGGAGGCCGGGAACCTCGCTGCCGTCGGGACCGATCGCGCACCAGGAGGGAGTTGGTCCGCTGCGCCCGGGAACCAGGCAGTTGGCGCCGGAGTTAGCGATGTCGTAGATGCCGTTGCGCACTTTGTGATTCGATATCTCGATGCCGAAGATCCATTCGTGATCGAAGCCGAGCAGTTCTTGGTTAACGAACAGATTGCTCTGGTTGACCAGATAACGCACTTCCTGCCAGCCCTGGTGGGTGCTGAGGCTGATGGTGTCGTAGCTCCCGTTGGGATCACTGACGTCGGTCCGCGCCGCCCGCGCGCCGGTGGTCACGTAGCCGTTGTCGGAGGTTCCGTACCGGGTGGCGTTGGTGACATAGGATTCCGGAGTCAGCTGATAGCGGACTCTGGCGGTGAAGGTGTCGACGTCGGATTCCAGAAAGTCCTGACGCTGACCATAGACCGGCACATTGTCGGCCGGCTTGCGGTTCACCAGGAAGCCACCGAGGTCGGGATTGTCCTCGCCCTCGAAGCCGTAGTAATCCACCAGGAATTCGAGATCTTCGTTCGCCTTGAACAAGCCTGATAGCGCCGCGCCCTTGCGCTCGCGGTCGGCCGGGTCTCGATCGGGTACGTCTTCGTAGCCGTACAGCGCATTTGCCCGGATCGCGAAGCGATCGCCGAACGTCTGGTTGGTGTCGAGCGTCAGGCGCGTGTGATCGTCGGTACCAGCGGCACCGGAGAGTTTGGTGAAGTCGTAATCGGTGCTCGCTTTCTTGGTGATCGAGTTGATGGCGCCGCCCACGGTACCGCGCCCGGCAAAGCTGGAGTTGGGACCTTTGGAAATCTCCACCTGCTCGGTGGCGAAGCTTTCGCGGAGGGTCATGCCCGGGTCGCGCAGGCTGTCGACGAAGACGTCGCTGCGTGCTTCCTGGCCGCGGATGATGTAGCGATCCCCGAAGGCGTTGCC
>JADLCO010000156.1 GCA_020847115.1 Pseudomonadales bacterium
GCGTCGCCATCAGTCACACGCAGGCCGTGATGAAAGCGCGGCTCAAGCCCACGACGCGCCATCTCGGCGTCGATCTGGGGCCGTGCGCCATGCACCAGCACCAGCCGGATACCGAGCGCAACCAGCAGGTTGCAATCATAGGCCAGACTTTGCGCACGCGCGCCGGCCGCCACTTCGCCACCAAAGCCGAGCACGAACGTCTTGCCGCGGAACGCGTGGATGTAAGGCGCGGCGCCGCGCACCCAGGCGACAAAATCGGCAGTCGGATCGTTGGCCGGTGCCGGCATGCCGGCCGAGCTGGTATCAAGCGCTGTATTCACCGCGACTCCCTGGTTGTTGCGGATTGTTGATTGCCATGCACATGGATGCTGGCGCCAGTGACGTCGGTGGCATCGGTGGCATCGGTGGCGTCGGCGCCAGCGGCGGAAAAATCTCCCCAGCGGGCCTGCAGCACCGTCAGGGCGGCCAGCCCGGCAGTTTCCGTGCGCAGCACCCGTGGTCCCAGACTCGCCACCTCACAGCCGGCAGCAGTCAGCGCTTGCAGCTCGGCCTCGCTCCAGCCGCCTTCCGGCCCGATGAGCAGATAGACCGGACCCGCTGGCGCCGAGCCACTGCCCAGCATTGCGCCGGCTCCCGGTGCCAGCACATAGGCCGGTGGGCGGGGCTGCTCGCTGCGCCAGTCATTGAGCCATTCATTGAGCGGCCGCACCGCCGCCACGGTCGGGATGCGGTTGCGACCGCTCTGCTCGCAAGCGCTGATCACAACCTGCTGCCAGTGCGCAAGCCGCTTCGCTGCGCGCTCGCCACTCAGACGCAGCACCGAACGTTCAGCCTGTACCGGCACGATGGCGTTCACGCCCAGTTCGACCGCTTTCTGAATCACCCAGTCCATTTTCTCGCCAGCGGCCAGCGCCTGCACCAGCACCAGTTGCAGCGGCGACTCGCGCTCGACGGCGCACGGCGGCTCCAGTCTGGCGCGACAGCGACGGCCATCGACCTGCAAGCGCGCAGAGTATTCGCCGCCTTGGCCATCAAACAGCACAATCTGCTCGCCATCACGCAAGCGCAACACGCGCAGGGCGTGATGCGCCAGCGCTTCAGGCAGTTCGATTTCGTCACTGCCGGAGCGGGCTGCAGCAGTCGCGGCGGCGGCAATGGCGGCAGGAAAATGAAAGCGTGCAATCATATCGGTATGATTATACGGTTTGCAGCCCCCAGCCTGCAGTACCAGCCAGGAGTGTTCATGTCTGCCGCCCAGCGTCTTGCCCAGGTGCGAGACCTCCAAGCCATCGTGCGCGAAATCGCCCAGGCCGAAATTCTGCCCCGCTATCTGAACTCGACCCGCCAGCGCAAAAGTGACGGCAGCCTGTTTACCGAAGCGGATCTCGCTTCCCAACAGGCGTTCACCACCGTCCTGCCCCGCTTCCTGCCTGGCGCCGTACTGGGCGAAGAAATGAGCGCTGCCGAACAGGCCACGCTGTGGGCCAAAGGCGTCGAAGGGCTGTGGTGCATCGATCCGATCGACGGCACCACCAACTTCGCCAACGGCATTCCGCTGTTTGCCGTGTCGATTGCCTATCTGGTCAACCACCAGCCGGTGCTGGGGGTGGTGTACAACCCGGTCACTGACGAAGCTTTCTATGCTGCGCGCGGCGCCGGCGCCTGGCTCAACGGCACCGAGCTGCCCTTGCGCGGCAGTGCCAGCAGCTTGCGCGATGCCGTCGCCGGGGTCGATTTCAAGCGCATCAGTCACCACCTCGGTGACGAACTGGCAGTGCGGCCGCCGTATTACTCGCAGCGCAATTTCGGCTCCAGCGCGCTCGAATGGTGTTTCGTCGCCGCCGGTCGGCTTGATGTCTACCTGCACGGCGGCCAGATGCTGTGGGATTACGCGGCCGGCAACCTGATTCTCAGTGAAGCGGGCGGGATTGCCGAGCCACTCAACGGCGGCGGCAGCCTGATGTCGGGGCCGGCACTCAAGCGCGGGGTGATCGCCGCCAGCTGTCCGTCCCTGTTCGCCGACTGGGCGGCCTGGATTCGAACTCGTTCCTGAAGACCCCTTCGCCTCTCTTTCTCCACCTCCGAACCCACCATGTCGCACAAACACCCCATCATCGCGGTCACCGGCTCCTCCGGCGCTGGCACCACCACGGTCAAGCATACTTTTGAAGCCATCTTCCACCGCGAGCAGGTCAACGCCGCGATTGTCGAAGGCGACAGCTTCCACCGCTACACCCGCGAAGAAATGCGCAGCAACATCGAGGAAGCCGAGCGCAACGGCCAACGCGGCATGAGCCACTTCGGCCCCGAAGCCAACCTGCTTCCCGACCTCGAACAGCTGTTCCGCGCCTACGGCGAATCGGCGATTGGCCGCCGCCGGCGCTACATCCACAACGAAGAACAGTCGATGCAGTGGGACTTGCCGATGGGCACTTTCACGCCCTGGGAAGACCTGCCGGTCGGCAGCGACTGCCTGTTCTATGAAGGCCTGCATGGCGCAGTGGTCACCGACACGGTCGATGTCGCGCGCCATGTCGACCTGCTGATCGGCGTGGTGCCGACGATCAACCTGGAATGGACGCAGAAGCTGCACCGCGACACCCGCATTCGCGGCTATTCCGCCGA
>JADLCO010000157.1 GCA_020847115.1 Pseudomonadales bacterium
AACCGCCGCACGAACTGCGCGAACAGCCGCTCGATGGGCGGGCGGGGCGGTTTGCGCCCCAGGCGCAGCTGGCCGAGCAGCGCCGGCAGCAGGGCGAGCCCACCTGCGGCGAGCACGAACAGGCCGAGGCGCCAGGGGTCCCAGCCACCCAGCCAGCCGCGCAGCAGTTGTTCCTGGCGCAACTCGTAGCCCAGCACCCACTGCGCCCACAGATAGTCGTAGTAATCGAGCTGCAGGCGCAGCCGGCTGCGCCAGCCGGCGTTGCCCAGCCCGGCTCCGGCGAGGGGCGAATCGGCGAGGAACGGGCTGCGCGAGTCGAGCAGTTCGGTTACGCTCAGTTCGATGCGTTCCGGGGCCACCGCCAGGGTGGGATCGATGCGCACCCAGCCGCGACCCTCGAGCCAGGCTTCCGTCCAGGCGTGGGCATCGTACTGGTGGACGATGAGGTAACCGGCATCGGGGTGGTATTCGCCGCCCTGGTAGCCCACCACCACCCGCGCCGGAATGCCGGCGGCGCGCAGCAGGAAGGCGAAGCTGCTGGCGAAGTGTTCGCAGAAGCCGCGCTTGGTCCGCCACAGAAATTCGTCGACCGGGTCCGCGCCCAGCAGCGGCGCCTTGAGGCTGTAGACGTGACCGCGGTGGTAGTACGCCAGCACCTGGTCGATATAGGCCGCATCCGAACCCGCTGCGGCGCGCCAGCGCACCGCCTCCGCCCGCGACCGCGGATTCGCCGTTCCCGGCAGCGCGATCTCGCGTTGGCGCTGGAACGCCGACAACCCTGCGACTGCGACGCGGTGCTCGGGCCAGGAGCGCGCACGGTAGCTCCAGCGCGACGTCAGGGGCGCCTCCCGACTCAGGGTGAGATCGCCGTCGAGGACGACCTCGGGATCCTCGGGCACTGGCGTTTCCAGCCCGAACAGCCAGTTCTTGCCGGAGGGCTCGGCGATCAGCCGGTAGGCGACGGGCGGGCCGAGCCGTTCGATATTCTGCTCCCAGGGTTGCGGCGGTGCACCGCCGCGGCGTGGCGGGAGGCCGCCGGGATCGCCCCACTCCGCCCGGCTCCAGTGCCGGCCGTCGAAGCGGGATAGCACCAGGGCGCGCCAGTAGAGTGCCGCCCGCGGCGGCGGCGCGGCGTCGAACTCGACGCGGAAAGCCAGGGCATCGGAAGCACCCAGCGCACCGATGTCGCCCGGAGCGAGCCGATCGCTGAGCCCCAGAGTGACTTGCGGATCGGTGCGTGGGACCGTCCATAGGGAACCCAGCCGCGGCATCACCAGAAACAGCAGCAACATCAGCGGAACGGCTTCCAGCAACAGCAATCCGGCAGTGCGCAGCGGCTGCCAGTAGCCGCCCGCGGCGCGCTGGAACAGCGCCGCCAGCACCGCGGTCGTCAGCACGGCGCCGACCAGCATCACCAGGGCACCGGCCGGGGTCTGGTCGAACAGCGCATGACTCGCCGCCACGAAATAACCCAGACACACCAGGATCAGGGCATCGCGGCGCTGGTGCATTTCCAGCAGCTTGAGCAGGAAACCACACCAGAGCAGGGTCACCATGGGCTCCAGGCCGTGGACCTGGCCGTACTCGGCCACGATGGCCCCGGCGCAGAGCACCACCAGCGCGGTCTTCGCCCAGCGTCCCGGATGGCGCCCGCGGCCCCGGTAGATCAGGATGCGCCAGCCGAATACCAGGGCCCCGGCGCCCAGCAGCCACAGCGGTAGCCGGCCCGCCTGCAGCACCGCCATCACCGCCTGGGTGGCGAGCAGCCAGAACAGTGCCGGGCGGGGAATTTGCCAGCTGGGTTGCATCAGCGCGGTTCCGCGTCGGGGAGTCCGAACAGCGCCAGCGCACGCAGCACCCGATCGCGGTGGGCGCGGCCGCCGGCCGGATCGAGGGTGAGGCCGGGCAGGCGCAGGCCGTAACGCCATTGCGCCGCGTCCGCCGCCAGCGCAGCCCCGCACAGCCGCGACAGCCGGGTCTCGGCATCGAGCCCCGGGAAGTCGTGCCAATCGAGCCAGATGCGGTGATCGACCGGATCGGTGAACTGCTTGGCGTGGAGCCCCAGCTCCCGGGCGTACTGCTTCCAGGCGATGCGGGCGCGCGATTCGCCGTCGCGGTAGGGTGCGAGCGCGGCGAAATCCTCGCGGCCCGCCACCGTGCTCTCGGCGCCCTCGCTGGTGGTGCTCGGGCACAGCGCCGCTGGTGGCGGTCCGGGCTGCGGCTGCGGGTAGATCAGCGCCCGCCCCGGCAGCCGCAACTGACTCCAGACCCGCAACAGGCCGAGCGGATGCGTGCTCTCCACCTTGAGGCGCCCGGGATGAAGCCAGCCGCGGCGCGCCGCGGCCACCGGCAGGCGCAGGCTGTGACTCGCCCCGGGCGCAAGGTCCAGGATGCGTGGGTCGCCGGCGGCAAAGCCCAGGCAGATGCGCTCGCGCCGGCGTCGGCCTGGGTTGCGCAGCTCGACCACCACCTCGACCGTGGCGCCGGCAAAGCCGGTGCCGGCGCGCAGCGGCCCCACTTCGATGCCGTGCAGGTTGGCGTAGGTGTGGAAGATCGCCACCACGAACAGGCCGGCAAGGAGGAAGGTGAGGCCGAAAATCAGGTTGTTCTCGAAATTGGTGGCGGTGAGCCAGAGCACCACCAGCAGCATGCCGAACAGGCCGCCGGCCGCCGAGGGAAAGATGAACAGCCGGCGATTTTCGAGGCGGCAGGCGATCACTTCCGGGAGGCGGTGATCGAGCCAGCTCCGGTAGCGGCGGTCGATCCGCGCGCGCAGCTCGGTCCAGGGCGCAAACCGGCGGGAGCGGCGCCCTGCCCCACCGCGACCGGGCAGCAGCGCAGAGCGGCTAGAGAATATCCACCGCATCGAGGATCTTCTGCGCGATCGCCGTGGCCGGCTCGGCGCCGGTGGTCTGCAGGCGGTGGGCGATCACCGGGCCGAACACCGCCTGCACGTCCTCGGGGATGACGTGGCTGCGCCCGTCGAGAAAGGCCCAGGCCCGCGCCGCCTGGAGCAACGCCAGGGCGCCGCGGGGCGACACGCCGTGCAGGCAGTCCGGCAGCTGGCGGGTATGCTGGACCAGGCGCTGCACGTAGGCGATCAGCGCCGCGGTCGCCTGTACGCGGTCGACGCCGCCCTGCAGCGCCAGCAACCCGGCTTCGGACAGCAGACAGGGCAACTCCGCCAGGCGCTGGCGCGGGTTGGTGCCGGCGAGCAGGCGGCACTCGACTTCGGGGTCGGGGTAGCCCAGGTGGATCCGCATCAGAAAACGGTCGAGCTGGGATTCCGGCAACGGGAAGGTGCCGACCTGGGAGCTGGGATTCTGGGTGGCGATGACGAAGAAGGGCTGTGGCAACGGCCGCGTCTCGCCCTCCGCGCTCACCTGGCCCTCGGCCATGGCCTCGAGCAGCGCGCTCTGGGTCTTGGGCGTGCTGCGGTTGATCTCGTCGGCGAGCAGCAGCTGATGGAACACCGGACCGGGATGAAACTGGAAGCCGCCCCGTTCCCGATCGTAGACCGCGATGCCGAGGATGTCCGCGGGCAACAGGTCGCTGGTGAACTGGATGCGCGCGAAGCTGAGACCCAGCACCCGGGCGAGTGCCTGGGCCAGGGTTGTCTTGCCGGTGCCGGGCAGATCCTCGATCAGCAGGTGCCCGCGGGCCAGCAGGCAGGTGAGTGCGAGGCGCAGCTGGCGCGGTTTGCCGAGGATGATGCCGTCGAGCGCAGCGAGCGCCGCATGCAGCGACTGGCGGCTCAAAGGGCGTCGAGCCCCCGCGCCAGATCGGCGCGGATATCGGCGAGATCCTCGAGCCCCACCGCGATCCGGATCAGGTTTTCGGTGATGCCGGAACTGGCCTTGTCCGCGGGGCTGAGGCGGCCGTGGGTGGTGGTCGCCGGGTGCACGATGGTGGTCTTGGCGTCGCCCAGATTGGCGGTGAGCGAGAGGATACGGGTGGCGTCGATGACCTGCCAGGCCTGCTCGCGGCCGCCGCGCACGCGAAACGACAGCACGCCGCCGAAGGCGCGCTGCTGGCGCCTGGCCAGTTCGTGGCCCGGGTGATCGGGCAGGCCGGCGTAGAACACCCGTTCCACCGCCGGATGCACGGCCAGCCACTCGGCCAGCGCCAGCGCCGATGCCGAGTGGGCCTCCATGCGCAGGCGCAGGGTCTCCAGGCCCTTGGTGAACACCCAGGCGTTGAACGGGCTCAGCGTGGGCCCAGCGGAGCGGATGAAGCCCAGCACCTCGGCCATCAATTCGGCGCGACCCAGCACCACTCCCCCCAGGCAGCGGCCCTGGCCGTCGAGGTACTTGGTGGCGGAATGGATGACGATGTCGGCGCCCCAGTCGAGCGGCCGCTGCAGCACCGGCGTGCAGAAGCAGTTGTCCACCGCGAGCAGCACGCCGCGGCTGCGCGCCAACTCGGCCAGGGCGCCGAGATCTGCGATCTCGGCGAGCGGATTGGATGGCGTCTCCAGAAACAACAGCCTGGTACGCGAGCCGATCGCCGCGCGCCAGGCATCGAGGTCGGTCAGCTCCACGAAAGTGGTGGTGACGCCGAACTTGGCCAGAAACTTGTCGAACAACACCGTGGTGGTGCCGAACACGCTGCGCGAGCACACCAGATGGTCGCCCGCCTGGAGCAGCGCCATGCAGGTGCTGAGGATGGCGGCCATGCCCGAGGCAGTGGCGACCGCCTGTTCGGCGCCCTCCAGGGCGGCGATGCGCTGCTCGAAGGTGCGCACGCTGGGGTTGGTGTAGCGCGAATACACGTTGCCCGCGCGCTCCCCGCTGAAACGCGCGGCGGCCTCGGCGGCATTGGCGAACACGTAGCTCGAGGTGAGGAACAGCGCCTCGCTGTGCTCGCCCTCGGCGCTGCGCACCTGGCCGGCGCGCACCGCGAGCGTATCCGGCGCCGCGCCGTGCAGTGGGTCGTGTTCCGGGATCATCAGTCGCGCCCCCGTGAATTGTACAGGCCCACCACCTCGTCGCTGGGGCTGACCAGGTGCAGGCTGGCCTGTTGTCCTCGCGCCGAGGCCAGGCGCTCGAAATAGCCCGTATCGACATCCCGGGTGATGTATTCGCCGGTGAATACCGAACACTCGAAGCGCTGGATGTCCGGATTGCCCTCGCGGGCGCTTTCCACCAGATCGTCAAGGTCCTGATAGACCAGCCAGTCGACGCCGATCTCGGCCGCGACCTCGGCGTCACTGCGCCCATGGGCGACCAGTTCGCCGGCCGCCGGCATGTCGATGCCATAGACATTGGGATAGCGCACCGGCGGCGCGGCGGAGGCCATGTAGACCCGCTCGGCGCCGGAATCGCGCGCCATCTGCACGATTTCCCGCGAGGTGGTGCCGCGGACGATGGAGTCATCCACCAGCAGCACCTTTTTGCCCTGGAACTCCAGCTTGACCGGATTGAGCTTCTGGCGCACCGACTTCGCCCGCTGGCCCTGCTCGGCCATGATGAAGGTGCGGCCGATGTAGCGGTTTTTCATCAATCCCTCGCGGAACTTGAGCCCCAGGCGTTCGGCCATGGCCTGGGCCGCCACCCGGCTGGTGTCGGGCACCGGAATTACCACGTCGATGTCGTGTTCCGGCCATTCGCGCAAGATCTTTTCGGCCAGCCGCTCGCCCATCCGCAGCCGTGCCTTGTACACGGACACGTTGTCGAGCATCGAGTCGGGCCGCGCGAAATAGACGTGCTCGAAGATGCAGGGCACGAGTTCCGGATGTTCGGCACACTGGCTGGCATGGACCCGGCCCTGGGGGTCGATGAAGATGGCCTCGCCCGGCGCCACATCGCGGTCGAGCACGTAACCCAGCGCGTCGAGGGCGACGCTTTCGGAGGCGATCATGTGCTCCCGGCCGAGCGGCGTATCGCGGTGGCCGAGCACCAGGGGGCGGATGCCGAACGGGTCGCGGAACGCGAAGAGCCCGTAGTTGGCGATCAGCCCCACCGCCGCATAGGCGCCGCGGCAGCGCCGGTGGACCCGGGTCACCGCCGCGAAGACGTCGTCCGGGCGCGGCTGCAGGCGGCCCTGCAGCTGCAGTTCGTGAGCAAAGACGTTGAGCAGGATTTCCGAATCCGAATCGGTGTTGACGTGGCGCAGGTCGGATTCGAAGACGTGGCGGCGCAGCTCTTCGGAATTGGTCAGGTTGCCGTTGTGCGCCAGGCAGACGCCGTAGGGGGAGTTGACGTAAAACGGCTGCGCCAGCGACGGCCCCGAACTGCCCGCGGTGGGATAGCGCACGTGGCCGACCCCGAGGGGACCGACCAGCTCTTGCATGTGGCGCCCGCGGAACACGTCGCGCACCAGGCCGACGTCCTTGCGCTGGCTCAACTGCCCGTCGCGGCAGGTCATGATGCCGGCCGCGTCCTGGCCCCGGTGCTGGAGCATGGTCAAGGCATCGTAGATCTGATATTGCACATCGGCGCGGCCGACGATCCCCACTACGCCACACATGATGCCTCTCCCGATCAGCCGGTCAGGCTCCGGAACCAGGCGGCGATGTCGCCGGCCAGTTCGCGAGCGGTATCCTCGAAACCCAGCAGCACGGGGATCAAGGTCGATTGACGCCACCAGGCGTCCTGCTCCACGGGTACGAACTGAGGCACCAGGATCAACAGTGCCAGCACCGCGACGAAACCGCGCGCGGCACCAAACAGTGAGCCGAGAAAGCGGTCGGTGCCGGACAGGCCGGAGCTGCGCACCAGCCGGGTCAGCAGGAAATTGACCAGCCCGATCGCCAGCAGTGCGCCGAGAAAGATCGCGAACCAGGCGGCGATCACGCGCAGCGAGGGTGTGGCGATGGCGCCGCCCAGGGCGTCCGCGAACGGGCCGTGGAACAGCGTCGCCAGCACGATCGCCGCGATCCAGGCGAGCAGCGACAGCGCTTCGCGCACGAAGCCGCGCACCAGGCTGATCAGTGCCGAGAGGACGATGATGCCAAGGATGACCCAATCGGCGGTATTCATCGCACCGGGCTCCACCGCGATGTGCGAAGTGTAGCAAAGCGGGACGCGGACTCAGGGCGCAAACGGCACCACCATCGGCTTGATCTTGAACTTGCGCTCCAACTCGCGCTGCTCGGCGGCGAGCTGATCGCGCGTCATCTTGGGTCCGACGAAGACGCGATAGACGCGCGGCTGACCCGCCTTGGCGGGTTGTATAAATGCTCGATGCCCCCCTGCCAGCAAGCGGTTGCGCAGTTCGAGCGCGTTCTGCTCCTGGCTGAAGACGCCCAGCTGCAGCACCCAGGCGCGGGGCATGCCCTGGGCGTCCAGTCCCGGCTCCTGCGGCACCGAGCTCACTTGGGATGCAGGCGTCTGCGGCTTGGCCGCGGGCAATTCGAAGGGTGGTGCGCGCGGCTTGGGCGGAGTTTGCGCCGCCGGCTCGGGCTGCGGTCTGGGGCGGGGCTTGGTGGCCGGTGGGCTCGGCGGTGCCGCTACTGCCGGCGCCGGGCTGGGTTCGACCAGGGCGTTCTGGACATCCGGCAACGGGGGCACGGCTGGCTCCGCCGGCGCCGTCGCTGCGGCATCGGCATCGGCCGCCGATTGCGCCGGGGCGGAATCGAATTGCGGCAACGGCTTCGGCTGGATGTCGGGTGCGGGTGGCAGCGTCGGACTGGGATCGACCTGGTAGCCGGTGCGAAAGTCGAGCAGCAGCGGCAGCAGGATGCTGGCCAGGGCCACCAGTACCAGAATTCCCAAGGCGCGCTGGCGCATGGCTTGATTCACCGGACATCTCCCCCGTCGGCTTCGGCATCGTCGGCCAGCAGCGCCAGGATCGGTGCCACCGTGTGGAAGGAGCCGAACACCAGGATGGGTTTGCCATCGCGCGCGGCCCGCCGCGCCGCCGCCAGGCCCGCCACCGGATCGGCGTGACAACTGGCGCCGCCGCCAGCATTGTAAAGCACCTCCGCAAGGCGCGCGGCGGAAGCGGCCCGGGCCACCCCCGGGAGATCGCAGCAGTACCAGTGCTCCACCAGGGGCAGCAGCGGTGCCACCAGGCCGGGCAAATCCTTGTCCGCCAGAGCGCCCACCACCGCCGCCACCGCCCCCTCCGCGCCGCCTTCGGCACTCAGGCGCTGCGCCAGCAGTGCCGCCGCCGCGGGGTTGTGGGCGACGTCCAGCAGCAAGCGGCATCCGGCCCAGTCGGCCTGTTGAAACCGCCCCGGCAGCCTGGTCTCCGCGAAGGTGGCAGCGACTGCGTCCGCCGTGGGCGGCAGCCCCAGTGTGATCAGTGCCTGAACCGCGCAGGCCGCACTGGCTGCGGG
Source organism: Pseudomonadales bacterium (assembly GCA_020847115.1). Classification (GTDB taxonomy): domain Bacteria; phylum Pseudomonadota; class Gammaproteobacteria; order Pseudomonadales; family Porticoccaceae; genus JAGPUQ01. The sequence goes on from JADLCO010000157.1 coordinate 8,282, forward strand.
CAACTGCGGCAGTGGCAGCGCAGCATAGCGCCGCGCGGTGCCGTCGCGGGCGGTGCAGTCGAGATCGAGACCAACCGCGGTGCGGCGCAGCCGGAACTGCTCGCTGCCGAGCGCCAGCACCGGCGAACCGATGCGGGCGAGCGCGGCGAGCATGGCCGTTGGCGGGGCCGGATCGCCGCAAACGGTGGGCACGTCGGGCCGGGCGATACCCGCCTTCTCGACGCCGATGCGGTCGCGGTCGTCACCCAGCCAGGCTTGGTGATCGAGATCGATCGAAGTGATTACAGCGACGTCCGGAGCGACGATATTGACCGCGTCGAGGCGGCCGCCCAAGCCGACCTCGAGCACCGCCACCTCGCAGCCGGCCGCGGCGAACAGCATCAGGGCGGCCAGGGTGCCAACCTCGAAATAGGTCAGGCGGATGTCGCCGCGCGCGGCCTCGATGCGCGCGAACGCCGCGCACAGCGCCGCATCGGTGGCGGGCTGTCCGGCGATGCGCACGCGCTCGTTGTAGGCCAGCAGGTGGGGCGAGGTGTAGGCGCCAACGCGCACGCCCGCGCGCAGCAGCAGCGCCTCCAGCAGCGCCACACAGGAACCCTTGCCGTTGGTGCCGGCCACGGTGATCACCCGCGGCGCCGGCCGCTCCAGGCCGAGCCGGCCGGCCACCGCCGCGACCCGGTCGAGACCCAGTTCGATGGCGAGCGGATGGCGACTTTCGAGCAGCGCCAGCCAGTCAGCCAGCGAGTGCGGACTGGTCATCGGGCGGCGCGGGTTCGGGCGTCGGCAGCCGGTTCAATTTGGCCAGCAGGCGGGCGATGGTGGACCGCAGCTCCGGGCGCGGGACGATCATGTCGATGGCGCCATGGGCGAGCAGGAATTCACTGCGCTGGAACCCGGCCGGCAGCTTCTGGCGGATGGTCTGTTCGATGATGTTGGGGCCGGCAAAGCCGGAGCGGGCGCCGGGCTCGGCGATGTTGATGTCGCCCAGCAGCGCCAGGCTGGCCGATACCCCGCCGTACACCGGATCGGTGAGTACCGAGACATAGGGCACCCCGGCGGCCTTGAGGCGCTCGAGAATGGCGCTGGTCTTGGCCATCTGCATCAGCGAGATCAACGCCTCCTGCATGCGCGCGCCACCGGTGGCCGAGAAACACACGAGGGCGATGCGCTCCTCGAGCGCCCGCCGTGCCGCGCGGGTAAATTTTTCGCCCACTGCATAGCCCATGGAACCGCCCTGAAAGTCGAATTCGAAGGCGGTGGCGATCACCGGAATCTCCAATACCTTGCCGCACAGGGCGACCAGGGCATCCTTCTCGCCGGTCTCCTTTTGCGCGGCGGCGAGGCGATCGCGATACTTTTTGACATCCCGGAACTTGAGCCGATCCACTGGCACCACGTCGGCCGCAAGCTCCTCGCGGCCCTCGGCGTCGAGAAAGAGATCCAGCCGCCGCCGCGCGCCGATCCGGAGGTGGTGGCCACACTTGGGGCAGACATCGAGGTTGCGCTCCAGCTCGGGCCGATAGAGCGGCGCCGTGCACTTCGGGCAGGGCATCCAGATGCCCTCGGGAACGCTCCGGGTGCGGTCTCGGACCTGGGTTTTCAGCCCCGAGGGCCGAATCTTGCTCAACCAACTCATGTGTGAATCCTGTGCCCGCGCTTTGCCGCGGCATCCTACCGCCGGCTGGAGCGCTGTCAATGCACGGCGGTCGATTGTCCGGCGATGGCTTGCGTCACGCTCAGGCCGAGCGCACCGCGGCGACGAATTCGGTGATCCGGCGCGCGTCCTTCTGGCCCGGCGCGGATTCGACCCCGCTGCTCACATCGACCGCGTAGGGACGCCGGCCGTGCACCGCGGCGGCGACGTTGGCCACCGTCAGGCCGCCGGCGAGGATCAGCGGCCGGGGCGCGATGTCCGGCAGCCGCGACCAGTCGAACACGTCGCCGGTGCCGCCGGCCAGCCGGGGATGCCAGGCGTCGAACAGGCAGGCGGCGGCATCCGGGTAGCGCGCCGCCGCAGCCGCGGCATCGAGGCCGGGTGCCATGCGGATGGCCTTGATGTAGGGGCGGCGGAAGCTGCGGCAATATTCCGGCGTCTCGTCGCCGTGAAACTGAGCCAGATGGATGCCGGTCGCCGCCAACACCGCTTCGACCTGAGCGGTCGTGGCGTTCACGAACAGCGCCACCGTAGTGACGAAGGGCCCCACCGCCGCGGTGATGGTGGCCGCCTGTGCGACGGAGACCACCCTGGGGCTCGCCGGGTGAAACACCAGGCCCAGTGCATCCACGCCAGCCGCGACCGCGGCCTCGGCGTCGGCGATTCGAGTGATGCCACAGACTTTGATGAAGGTTCCGGTCATTGCGGGCGTTTCACTGCGGGGCGTTGCCAAAGGGGTGCGGTAACGGGGTGCGGTGCGGCGGCGGAGAGAAAACAGGGACCACCCACGAGCGCCGGAACCACGAAGGCTGGTGGGTAGTGTACGCCCACCAGGTAGAGTCCTTGCGCCGGGGCCGTGGCGGCGCCCAGCGTGCGCTGGCGGCTGGCGAGCAGTTCCGCCAGCCATTGCGGCGGCCGCTCGCCCCGCCCCACCGCGAGCAGTGTACCGGCCAGGTTGCGCACCATGTGCAGCAGAAAGGCGTTGGCGGTCACCTCCATCACCACCAGCGAACCCTGCCGCCAGATCTGCAGGTCGCTGAGGTAGCGCAGCGGAGTAGGCGACTGGCAGCCGGCGGCGCGGAAGGCGCTGAAATCGTGCTCGCCGATCAGCGCCCGGGCGGCGGTGCGCATGGCCTCTATGTCCAGCGAGCGCCGCTCCCGGCAGCTGAAGGCGCGCAACAGTGCCGGGTCGGCGGCCGCATCGTGCACCACATAGCGGTAGGTGCGTGCCAGGGCGCTGAAGCGCGCGTGGAAGCTCGGCTGGATCTCGTCCACCCATTGCAAGCGGATGGATGCAGGCAGGTTGGCGTTGGCGCCGCACTGCCAGTTGCGCGGGCTGCGCGCCGCGCGGCTGTCGAAATGGATCACCTGGGCGGTGGCGTGCACGCCGGCGTCGGTGCGCCCGGCGCAGACCACGGCGATGGCCTCGTCGCCGACCCGCGACAGTGCGGTCTCCACCCATTGCTGGATGCCCGCGCAATGGGCTTGCCGCTGCCAGCCCGGATGGTCGCTGCCGTCGTATTCCACCACGGCGGCGAAGCGGCGCATGCCCGCGGGCAGTGCCGCGCCGTCCGGCACCCGGCCGTTGCGCTGATAGGTCCAGGCCACCACCGCTCGTTACGGCTCCCGGGTCAGGGCCAGGTCTTCCGGCCGCGCCAGCCCGCGCGGGCTCGGTGTGACGCCATCATCGGATTGGCGTTCGCGGCGGGCGGGCGCTCAACTGAGCCGCTCGAGCAGCTGTCGGGCGGTGTCCCGCTGCGCTGCATCGCCGACTTCGATGACGTGGTCGAGAATTTCCCTGGCGCCCTCGGTGTCCCCCATTCCCACGTAGGCGTTCGCCAGTTCCAGCTGGGTGGCGATTTCCTGCCCGGGTTCGAACAGCTCCATGTCTTCGAATGCGGGCTCCGGCATGGCGGCGCCAGTAGCCGCTTCCGCAGCGGCCATCTGCTCGAAACCGAGATCGAAATCCTCGAGGCTGGCCGGCTCCAGCGCGGCCGCTTCCCGGGGAGCCGCCGACGCTGGCGTTGCGGTCTCCGAGGCGGCATCGAGATCGAGCTCCAGCCCGAGGTCGAATTCATCGAGGGGCACTTCGCCGACCGCCATGGCGCTGTCGCCAGACGGCGCGGACGCTACCGGCGGCTGCTCGGCAGCGGGAAACTGACTCTGCAGCGCCTCGGCGGCGGCGAAGGCATCGAGATCGCCCAGCGCCGCTAGGCGTGGCAGATGGGTTTCGAAGCCGGCGCGGTCGCCGCGGGCAGCCAGGACTTCGAGCAGCTTGAGATGGAGCTGGGCATCCTGCGGATACTTCTCCAGCCCATCGCGCAACAGTTCCTCGGCTTGATCTTGATGGCCAAAGGACAGGCAGACATCGACTTCATTGAGGATGCCCGCCGCTTCGTCGCCCGGCGCGGGTTCGGCGAAGAGTTCGGCGTCGTCCGGTTCGAATGCGGCCGGGCCCTGCGCATCGCGCCGGCCGGGTGGCGGGGAGTCCATCTCGCGCGGCAGTTCCAGGCCGCGCTGCTGCACACCGGAGCCACGGCGCATGCCCGCAAATACGAGGAGCCCGAGCAGCAATGCCGCGGTGACGCCCAGCGCCGGAATCAGCCAATCGTCCAGTTCCTGAAAGGCGGCAAAAGGAGACCGCTCCGCTTCCGGTGCAGGCGGTGCGGCTGCTGCTGGTGCCGGTACCGGCTCCTGTGCCGCTGGAGTCGCGGTGCCGGGGTCCGGCTCAGTGGCCGTTGCCGCACCATCCGCACCGGCCGTTGCAGCAGCTTCCGGCGGTGGCTCGGACACGGCAGGAGCTGCCTCGGTCTCAGCTGCCTCCGGTGCGCCCGGCAGCGCCGCGAGACCGGGCGCCTCGATCTGCACCAGCTGCGCGGTAGCGTTCAGCTGGGCTTCCAGGCTGCGGAGCCGACTGCGCAGCTCTTCGTTCTCGCGTTGCAGGCGATCGCGTTCCTCCAGCGCCCCGGCGGTGCCGGTCGCGGCTTCGGTCGGCGTCTCGGCGTCCGTGCCCTCGGTGGTCCCGGCGGTTGCGCTGGTGCCGGTCGCCGCGGTGAGGCGCAACTCACCCTCGGGCTGCACGACGGCGGGCGCCGGCGCCGCCGCGGGTTGCGATTCCACTGTCGGCTGCGTTGCTTGTGGTTTCCTCGGGCTCGGCGTCACCCGCCGCGGCGCGGCGGCCCGCATCGCCGCGGCGTCCGGAATGCGCAGCCAGGCGTCGCGGCGAATCCGGTTGATATCGCCCTGGATGAAGGCATCGGGGTTGATCGCGGCGATGGCCTCCATCGCCTGATGGATGGTGGCACCCGAAGCCTGGTGGCGCTGTGCGATCGCCCACAGGGTGTCACCTGCCTGGACCTGGACGCGATCCGATCCCGGCGCGCCGGAGGCGGTGCGGACGGTGTGAGTGGCGGGCGCCGGGGATGGCGCGGCGGTGCGGGATTCAGCCGCGACTGGACGGGTCGCGGCCGACGTCTTTCCCGGCGCGGTTGCTCCGGAGAAGGTGGGCAGGTCCAGCAGTGCGGTGTATTCGCGCAGCAGGCGTCCCGACGGCCAGCGCAGTTCGACCAGGAAATTGAGATAGGGCTCGTGGATCGGGCGCCGCGAAGTGACCTTGATCAGCGGCCGTGCGGGATTGGAGAGATCCACACGAAAGCGAAGGTCGGCCAGTTGGAAATCGCGTTCCAGGCCGGCGCGTTCGAAATCCTCCGGTGGTGCGAGATTGACGGCCATCTGGTGTTCGTTGAGATCGCCGATCTGCAGCAGTTCTATGTCGGCAGCGAACCGCTCCTCCATCGCCGAGCGCAATTGCAGCTCGCCCAGGCCGACCGCCAGCGCCAAAGGCGACAGCAGCACCACACCGGCACCTAACGTCCATTTGAAAGTCCGTGAAATCATTGTTCTAACCTTCCCGCAGTGGTCCATGGTTGCCGGATTGCACAGAGCCTGCTCTCACCGCTGGGGCGACTCCCGCGCTGGCTGCTGCATCTTTACACCAAAAGCAATGGCTAACCAGCTATTAGTTAACATAATTCCGATCTTTCGCTGCCAGGGCAGCGCGCTGGTGACGGCGAGCCCTAGGATTGGCACCCTTCAGGCGACCAGCCGCAGCATGCGGCGCAGCGGCTCGGCGGCGCCCCACAGCAGCTGGTCGCCGACGGTGAAGGCCGCCAGAAACTCGCCGCCCATGGCGAGCTTGCGCAGGCGGCCGACCGGGACTTCCAAGCGCCCGGTCACCGCCGCCGGAGTCAGTTCCCGCAGGCTGTCGGCGCGGTGATTGGGGATCACCCGCACCCAATCATTGGCAGTGGCGATCAGGGTTTCGATCTCGGCCAGGGGCAGATTGCGGGACAGCTTGAGGGTCAACGCCTGACTGTGGCAGCGCATGGCGCCGACGCGGACGCAGAGGCCGTCGATGGGTACCGGGTTGTGCTCTCGGCCGAGGATCTTGTTGGCCTCGACGCCGCCCTTCCACTCCTCGCGGCTCTGGCCGTTGTCGAGTTCGGCATCGATCCAGGGCAGCAGACTGCCGGCCAGGGGGTGGCCGAATTCGGCGGTGGGGAACGCGGGATCGCGCAGCGTTGCGGTGACCTTGCGGTCGATGTCGAGAATGGAACTCGCCGGGTCGGCGAGGAACTCGGCCGCGCTGCCGTGCAGGGCACCCATCTGCGCCAGCAGTTCGCGCATGTTGGCGGCGCCAGCACCGGACGCCGCCTGGTAGGTCATGGCGCTGGCCCACTCCACCAGACCCGCGCGGAACAGCCCCCCCAGCGCCATCAGCATCAGACTCACGGTGCAGTTGCCGCCTACGAACAGGCGGCCACCGGCGTCCAGGGCGCGGGCGATGGCATCGCCGTTGACCGGATCGAGCACGATCACCGCGCCCGGGTCCAGGCGCAACGCTGAGGCCGCGTCGATCCAGTAGCCGTCCCAGCCGCTGGCGCGCAACCGGGGATAGACCGCCTTGGTGTAGTCGCCGCCCTGGCAGGTGACGATCGCTGCCATGGCGCGCAGCGCCTCGAGGTCATGGGCGTCGAGCAGTGACGCACGGCCGCGACCGACATCGGGCCCGGCGGCACCCACCTGGGATGTGGTGAAGAAGTGGGGCCGGATGGCTGCGAAATCCCCCTCCTCCCCCATGCGCCGCATCAGCACCGAGCCGACCATGCCGCGCCAGCCGACAAAACCGATATCTTTCATTTCGTTACACCAGAGTTCCAGAAAAGCTATAGCGCTAAGGGGTTCAGGCGGCGGCCCACAGCGTCAGTACATCGACACTGAAGGAACCGTCCGCAGCAATCTCGAAATAATCCCGCACCTCGCTGCAGGCGGTGTCCTGGAACAGGCGCAGCGCCTGGCAGAGGGGCTCGGGCGTCGCCATGCGCTCCACCCAGGACGCGAACTCGAGCCGCAGGCGGGCAAATTCCTGGCGCTGGAGGCGCAGCCCGGCGGCCGCGCCGAGTGCGGCCCATTCAGCGGCGCTGTAGTCGCGCACATGGCTGCGGTCGCGCAGTACTTCGAGCGCCTGCAAATGGGTGTCGAGCAGGGCGACGCCGGGGCTCGCGACATCCACCAGAACAAATTGGCCGCCTGCGCGCAGCACGCGCCGCGCCTCGGCCAGGGCGCGTGCCGGATCGGCCCAGTGGTGGGCGGAGTAGCGGCTCAGCACGACATCGAACTGGCCATCGGCAAAGGGCAATGACTCGACCGCGCCGCAGCGGGTGTGCAGGTTGGCGAAACCCAGCTCCCGCGCCCGTGCAGCCACCAGGTCGAGCATTTCCGGCGCCAGGTCATAGGCCACCACCTCGGCCGCCAGCGGCGCCACCTGATACCCGACGTGGCCAGCGCCGCAGCCCAGGTCCAGCACCCGGGCGGCCGGTTGCGCTTCCACCGCGGCGCGCAGGGCGGCGAATTCCGGGCCCTGGGCATGCACCGCGCTGTTCAGGTAGGCCGCGGCGCGCGGGCCGAAGCGCTCGCGCACCTGACCATACAGCGACGGGGCGTGCAGGGATGGCGCGTCGCTCATGGCGCCGGCGACGACCCCGGGAACAGCCAGGGGTGACGGGCGCGGTGCTGTGCCTCGAAGGCACGAATCTCCTCCGCGTGCTCCAGAGTAAGGCCGATATCGTCGAGGCCGTGCAGCAGGCAGTGCTTGCGAAAGGCGTCGACGGCAAAGGCGAAGGTGCTGCCGTCGGACCGGGCTACCGTCTGGGATGCGAGGTCGATGCTCAGCCGATAGCCCGGATTGGCCAGGGTGTCGCGAAACAGCACGTCCACCTCTTCTGCTTTTAACACAATGGGAAGTAGCCCATTCTTAAAGCAATTATTGAAAAAAATATCGGCAAAGCTGGTGGCGATGACGGCACGGAATCCGTATTCGTCGAGCGCCCAGGGGGCGTGTTCGCGGGACGAGCCACAACCGAAATTCTCTCGCGCCAGGAGGATGCTGGCGCCCCGGTAGCGCGGCTGGTTGAGCACGAACTCCGGGTTCAGCGGCCGCTGGGCGCAGTCCTGGCCCGGTTCGCCCACGTCGAGGTAGCGCCATTCGTCGAACAGATTGGGGCCGAACCCGGTGCGCCGGATCGACTTCAGAAACTGCTTGGGGATGATCTGGTCGGTGTCGACATTGGCGCGATCCAGCGGCGCCACCAGACCCTCGTGACGGGTAAAGGCTTTCATGGCGCCTGCTCCAGCAGTTCCCGGACGTCAACGAAATGGCCGCACACTGCCGCCGCCGCCGCCATCGCCGGGCTGACCAGATGGGTCCGGCCACCGGCGCCCTGGCGGCCCTCGAAGTTGCGGTTGGACGTGGCCGCGCAGTGCTCGCCGGCTTCCAGGCGGTCGGCGTTCATGGCCAGGCACATGGAGCAGCCCGGCTCGCGCCATTCGAAGCCGGCGGCGATGAAGATCCGGTCCAGGCCCTCGGCTTCCGCCTGGCGCTTGACCGGCATCGAGCCCGGCACCACCAGCGCCTGCTTGACGGAGGCGGCCACCCGGCGGCCCCGGGCGACGGCGGCCGCGGCGCGCAGATCCTCGATGCGCGAATTGGTGCAGGACCCGATGAACACCCGGTCGAGGCGGATGTCGGTGATCGCCTGACTGGGCTGCAGACCCATGTACTGCAGGGCGCGGGCGATGGCGTCGCGGCGGGTGGGGTCGGCCTCGGCCGCCGGATCGGGCACGCGGGCATCGATCGGCAGCACCATCTCCGGCGAGGTACCCCAGCTCACCTGAGGCTTGATCGCCGCGGCGTCGAGTTCGACCACCTTGTCGAAGCAGGCATCGGGATCGGAATGGAGTTCGCGCCAGCTCGCCACCGCCTGCTCCCAGAGCGCGCCCTTGGGCGCCAGCGGCCGGCCTTGCACATAGTCGATGGTGGTGTCGTCGACCGCGATCAGACCGACCCGGGCGCCGGCCTCGATGGCCATGTTGCACAGGGTCATGCGCCCCTCCATGGACAGCGCGCGGATCGCGCTGCCGGCGAACTCCAGCGCATGGCCGGTGCCGCCGGCGGTGCCGATGCGGCCGATGACGGCGAGCACGATGTCCTTGGCGCTGACGCCCGGGGCCAGCTCGCCCTCGACCCGGATCAGCAGGTTCTTCATCTTTTGCGCGATCAGGCATTGGGTGGCGAGCACGTGCTCCACTTCCGAGGTGCCGATGCCATGCGCCAGCGCACCGAAGGCGCCATGGGTGGAGGTGTGCGAGTCGCCGCACACGATGGTCATGCCTGGCAGGGTGGCGCCCTGCTCCGGGCCGATGACGTGGACGATGCCCTGGCGCGGGTCATTCATGCGGTATTCGAGGATGCCGTACTCGGCGCAGTTGTCGTCCAGCGTCTGCACCTGGACGCGCGACACGGGATCGGCGATCGCCGCGACGCCGCCGCGGCGCTCCACCAGGGTGGTGGGCACGTTGTGATCGGGCGTGGCGAGGTTGGCGTCGATCCGCCAGGGTTTGCGCCCGGCCAGACGCAAGCCTTCGAAGGCCTGCGGCGAGGTGACCTCGTGCAACAGGTGGCGGTCGATGTAGAGCAGTGCCGAGCCATCGGGATTTTCGCGCACCAGGTGTGCGTCCCAAAGCTTGTCGTAGAGGGTCTTGCCGGCCATCGCCCCAGTCTCGCAGGCATCCAAACAGGGGCGGCAAGTCTAGCGATCCCGGGGTCACAAAACAAATTCATGGCCCGGACACAACGGCTTTTTGCGTACCATTGGCGACAGCGCCAAAGCAGCCCATTTGGTGCTCGGATTTCGCCAGGCAGGCCAGCGGCCTGGCTGCCGCGCCTTCGTGTCGCCGGAACCCCAGCCATGACCGAACCCATCAGCCCGCTCGAACCGGCGCGCCTGGCGTGGCGCGAGGGTGCGCCCTACTCCGAATCCTTCGCCGATATCTACTACCACCCGGCCGCCGGACGCCACGAGGTCGAGCACGTGTTCATCGCCGGCAACCGGCTGCGCGAGCGCTGGGCGGGCGCCTGTGGCGATTTCGCCATCGGTGAGACCGGTTTTGGCACCGGCCTCAATTTTCTGGTGGCCGCCGAGCTGTGGCTGGCGCAGACAGCGGCGCCGGCGGTGCTCCATTACCTGAGCGTGGAGAAACATCCGCTGCTGCACGCGGATCTGGTACAGGTGCTGGTGCGGCGTGGCGACCACTCCGCGCTCGCCACCCAACTGCTCGCGGCCTGGCCGCCGCCCTTGCCGGGCGCGCATCGTCTGCCACTGGCCAGCGGGCGCATCCAGCTCACGCTGCTGTTTGGCGATGCGGCGCAGGGGTTCGCGGCGGCGCGTTGCGCGCAACGGCCGGGGTTCGAGACGGATGCGAGCCGGGGCATCGACGCCTGGTTCCTCGACGGCTTCGCACCGGCGCGCAATCCCGGGATGTGGACCGCCGAACTGTTCGCCCAGCTCGCCGCGCTGAGCCGGCCGGGGACCAGCTTCGCTACCTTCACCGCCGCGGGCGCAGTGCGCCGCGGGCTCGCCGCCGCGGGTTTCGAGGTGGAGCGAGCGGCGGGTCACGGCGCCAAGCGGGAGATGCTGCGCGGCCAGTTCGCTGGGCAGATCGCGGCGGACGCGGAATCGGCAGCAGTCACCGCCACCGGCCGCCACCACCGACATGGCGAAACCCCCTGGGATCTGGGCGCCGGGTGGCACCGAGGGGCGCCGAAAATCGCCGCCGTGGTGGGCGCCGGGATCGCCGGGTGCACCAGCGCCCGGGCCCTGGCCGAACGGGGCTGGCGGGTGCGGGTGTTCGACCGCGACGGCATCGCCGCCGGTGCCTCGGGCAATCCCCAGGGCATCGTCTATCCACGCCTGGCGGCGGCCGATTCCGCGTTCGCCCGGATCAATCTGGCCGCACTGCTCTACGCCCGCCACTTTTATCGACCGCATTGGGATGCTGGCCTCGGCGCCGACGGCGGCGTGCTGATGCTGCCCGGCGACCCGGACGAGGCCGTGCAACTGCGGCAGCTGGTGGCCAGGTTTCCAGCCGAGGTTGCCCGCCTGCTAGAGGGTGAGGCGCTGACCGCAGCCGCCGGGGTCGAACTGGATGCCCGCTGCGGGCTGCTGCTGCCGGGTCTGGGCTGGCTGCAACCGGCGGCAGTGTGCCGGGCGCTGCTCGAGCATCCGGCCATCGCCTTCGCGCCCGCCACCATCACCGGCTGGTCGCAGACGCCGGAGGGCTGGCAGCTGCACGCCGGTGACCGGCGGCAACCCGAGATCTTTCCGGTGGTGGTGCTGGCCACCGCCGCCGATCTGCGCCACTTCGAGGCCACCGCACACCTGCCGCTGCGCACCCTCCAGGGCCAGGTCAGCACGCTGCCGGCGACTGCCGCCAGCGCACGGCTGCGGCTGCCGGTCTGCGGCGAAGGCTATCTGGCGCCGGCCCTGGACGGCCGCCACAGCCTGGGCGCCACCTACCGGCCGGATGCGACCGCGCTGGGCGTCGACGCCGCGGGCCACTGCGACAATCTCGGCAAGATCCGGACGACCGATGCCGCGCTGGCAGCCGCATTGGGTCAGCCCGACCCCAACGCGCTGGACGGGCGCGCCGGGCTGCGCTGCGTGACGCCGGATTATCTGCCCCTGGTGGGTCCGGCGCCGCAGCTGGAAGAATTCCTGGAGGCCTTGGCGCCGCTGCGCCGCGATGCGCGCACTGCCCTGCCCCACACCGGCCGCCATTGGCCCGGGCTGTACCTCAACGCTGGCCACGGCTCCCGCGGCCTGGCCTACGCACCGCTGTGCGCGGCGCTGCTCGCCGATCTCATCGAAGGGCGGCCGCGCCCCCTGGCGCGGGATCTGGTGCGGGCGCTCAGTCCGGCCCGTTTCCTGGTGCGCGATCTGCAGCGCCGCCGGCGCTGAGCGCGACCCCGGCGCGGGCCAGCACTTCGGCGGACCCGGCGCCGCAAGCGATCACGGTGCGCAGCGCGGCTTCCACGGAT
>JADLCO010000158.1 GCA_020847115.1 Pseudomonadales bacterium
GCTCGAAGTGGAAAAACCGGTGCCCCGCGGCTGTCTGGTCACCTCGCTGGGCAATTTCACCCCGGCGGTGTGGATGCGCGGCGGCCACCCGCTGGCCAAGCGCGAATTCGGACTCGACGACATGCTCGAGTATCCCTTCGTGCAGTACTACCTGCTGCTCGCCGGCCGGGTCGAGGCCACCATGGAGAGCCGCTTCGACAAGCTGATCGCGCGCACCGGCCGCCGGCGGCGCAAGGCCATGGTGACCAACCAGCTGATGACCGCGCTCGATGCCCTGCATTCGAGCGATTGCCTGATGCTCGCCACCATGGACGATCTCAAACAGGAGAGCGAGTTCTACCAGATCGTGCGCAAGCCCTATCCCCGGGATCTGGAGCACGATCCGACCATTCCCGCGGCCCTGGTCCAGCACGAACGCACCGCCAATTCGCCGATGCACAACTGGGTCAAGGAGCGGATCCTGGGGATCGTCGGGGGCATTCGCGCCGAGCGCGACAAGGAGCGGGCGCGCAAGGCGCTGGCTTAGCCGCCGGTCAGACACGGTAGCTCAGCGACGTCATCGCCTTCGCCACCAGGCTCATCCCCGCCTTGACCGGCGCGGGAAAGCGCGCGGCCCCGGCCAGCTTCGCCCGGTGGGCATGGGCCGCCTCGTCGTCGAGCATGCGCGCCACCAGGACACGGCTGCGCCGATCCTCGGCCGGCAGCCGCTCGAGGTGATCGCGCAGATGGAGACAGACCTGGTCTTCGGTAGCGGCCGCGAAGCCGAGACCCAGCCGTTCGCCCACCAGCCCGGCCGCGGCTCCGAGCGCAAAGGATGCGCAGTACCACAGCGGATTGAGCAGGCTCGGGGCGGCATCGAGTTGGTTCAGGCGCTGCTGGCACCAGGCCAGATGCGCCTCTTCTTCCTCCGCCGCCGCGGTCATGTCGGCCTGGATTGCGGGGTCCCTGCTGAACAAGGCCTGCGCCCGGTACAGCGCCTGGGCGCACACTTCGCCGCTGTGATTGACCCGCATCAGCCCGGCGGCGTGGCGGCGCTCGGCCGCGTCCAGCTCCGCTTCGGGCAGCACCGCCGCCGGCGAGGGCTCGGCCGCGGCGGCCGAATGCGCGGCCAGCACCCGCAGGCCGTGGTCGAACTCGGCGATCAGGCGATCCAGCGGGGACAGGGCAGGACCTGACATGGGGGCCACTCCGCGATGGGGTTGGCGCCATTGTAACCAACGCGCGTCGGCGCGAGCCGGTGCCGCGCTCGCCGGCTGGCTATGATGCAGCGTCTTGCTGGGAGGACTACGGATGCCCGATGCCCGCGATCTCGCCCTGGTGGTGGCCAGCGGCGCGCCCCTGATCCTGATGGAAACCCACGACGAGCCGCGCGCCATCGACCTGTTGACGCGGGTCGCCAGGGACCAGCAGCGCGAGCTGTTCCAGTGGACCTGCACCGATGGCCTGCGCCGCGTCGGCTTCGGCCTGCAGGTGGAGCAGCCCGCTGAATACGCCGAAGCCGAGACCCTGCTGCGCCATCTCAAGGAGCGCGCCGGTCCCGGGCTCTATGCGCTGTGCGATCTCCACCACTGGCTGCACGGCGAACAGCCCCGGCTGGTGCGCCTGCTCAAGGATATCGCCCTGCGCCAGAACGCCGCCGCCGTGACCTTGGCGCTGATCAGCCACCGCCTGCCGCTGCCGCCCGAGCTGGCGCGCCTGGCGGCGCGCTTCGAACTGGTGCTGCCCGACGAAGCGCAGCTGCTCGGCATCGTGCGCGATGAGGCGCGACGCTGGGCACGGCTCAAGCCGGATGCCAAGGTGCGCAGCGACGATGCCACTCTCAAGCGGCTGGTGGCCAACCTGCGTGGCTTATCCCACGGCGAGGCGCGACGGCTGGCGCGGGGCGCCATCGTCGATGACGGCGCCATCACCGAGAGCGACATCGACGCCGTCAACCGAGCCAAGTTTCGCCTGCTCGACGCCGATTCGGTGCTGAGCTTCGAATATCGCACCGAGCGCTTCGCCGAAGTCGGCGGCATGGCCAATCTCAAGGCCTGGCTGGAGCTGCGCCGGGGGGCGTTCGTCGACGCCGCAGCGCCCGGCGGCGATATTCCCAAGGGCATCCTGCTGCTCGGCGTCCAGGGCGGCGGCAAGAGCCTGGCGGCCAAGGCGGTGGCCGGTCTGTGGGGCATCCCCCTGTTGCGCCTCGACGTCGGCGCGCTCTACAACAAGTATCACGGCGAGACCGAGCGCAACCTGCGCGAGGCGCTCCAGCTGGCCGAGGCCATGGCGCCGGCGGTGCTGTGGCTCGACGAAATCGAGAAGGGCTTGAGCACCGCCGATCAGGACGGCGGTACCTCGCAGCGGGTGCTGGCGACCCTGCTCACCTGGATGGCGGAGCGCACCAGCCGGGTGTTTCTGGTCGCCACTGCCAACGACATCACCCGGCTGCCACCGGAGCTGCTACGCAAGGGCCGCTTCGATGAGCTGTTCTTCGTCGATCTGCCGGACGCCGCCACCCGCGCGGACATCCTCGGCATCCATCTGCAGCGGCGGGGGCTCGCGCCGGAGCGCTTCGACCTGCCGGCGCTGGCGGCGCTCGCCGAGCAGTGCTCGGGGGCGGAGCTGGAACAGGCCATCGTCTCCGCCCATTACGGCGCCCGCGCCCGCAACGCCGAGCTGGATCAGGCGGCGCTCGCCGCGGAGTTGCTGCGGACGACCCCGCTCGCCACCCTGATGGCCGAACGCATCCAGGGGTTGCGCGACTGGGCGCGGGAGCGGGGCGTACAGCCGGCCTGAGCGCGCTCAGCGCCGAGCGATGGCGCGGTGGCCGATGTCGTGGCGGTAAAAGGCGCCGGCCCAGTGGATGCCCCGGGCACCGGCGTAGGCCCGCTCGGCGGCCGCGGCGATGGTCTCTCCCAGCGCGGTGACGCACAGCACCCGGCCGCCGCTGGTCACCACCGCGCCGTCGCGCAGCCGGGTACCGGCGTGGAATACCTTCAGTTCCGGGTCCGTGGCCGCCGGCAGCCCGCCGATCACGTCGCCGCTGCGGTAATCGCCCGGGTAGCCATCCGCGGCCATCACCACGCCCAGCGCCGGGCGCGGATCCCAGTCGGCACGGACCTGGCCGAGCCGGCCAGCGAGCGCGGCCTCCACCAGCTCCACCAGATCGGAGCGCAGCCGCAGCAGGATCGGCTGGGTCTCGGGATCGCCGAAGCGGCAGTTGTATTCGATCACCCGCGGGGTGCCGTCGGCGGCGATCATCAGCCCGGCGTAGAGAAAGCCGCGATAGCGGTGGCCCTCGGCGGCCAGGCCGCGCACCGTGGGCCGGATGATCTCGGCCATGACGCGATCGTGGACCGCAGCGGTGACCACGGGCGCCGGTGAATAGGCGCCCATGCCGCCGGTATTGGGCCCGGTGTCGCCATCACCGACGCGCTTGTGATCCTGGCTGGAGGCCATGGGACGGACGTCCTCCCCATCGACCATGACGATGAATCTGGCTTCCTCGCCCACCAGGCAATCCTCGATCACCACCCGGTGGCCGGCGCTGCCGAAGGCATTGCCAGCGAGCATGTCGCGCACCGCGGCCTCGGCCTCGGCGAGGGTGCCCGCCACGATCACGCCCTTGCCGGCGGCGAGACCATCGGCCTTGACCACGATGGGCGCGCCGCGTTCGCGCACATGGGCGAGGGCCGGCTCCAGCTCGGTGAAGGACGCATGGGCAGCGGTGGGAATGCCGTGGCGGGCCATGAACTCCTTGGCGAAATGCTTGGAGCCCTCGAGCTGCGCCGCGGCGCGGGTGGGGCCGAACACCGGCAGACCCCGGGCCTCGAACCGGGCCGCCACGCCGGCCACCAGGGGCGCTTCCGGACCCACCAGCGTGAAGGCGATGGCCTGGTCGGCGGCGAAGGCGGCCAGTCGCTCCAGGTCGGTGGCGCCGATATCGAGGTTTTCCACCTTGGGCTCGAGGGCGGTGCCGGCATTGCCTGGGGCGACATAGACCCGATCCACCCGCGGGCTCTGGGCGAGCTTCCAGGCCAGGGCGTGCTCGCGGCCGCCGCCGCCGATCACCAGGATCTTCACGCGCGCTGCTCCGCCATCACACCAGGGTTTCCAGGTCGCGTTTGTCGTAGGCGCGCAGCTCGTGCTCGCGGCCGGCCGCGACCAGCTTCGGCCAGTCGGGATTGGGGATCAGCGACCGCCCCACCGCGACCAGATCGCATTCGCCGCGCGCCAGCAGCTCGCCGAGATTGCGCAGCGACGCCGGTTCGGCGTGGGTGCCGATGTTGCGCTTGCCCTCGTCGATGAAGTCCTGTTCCAGGGTGACGCTGCCCACCAGGATGCTGGGCTTGCCGCTGAGCTTGCGGGTCCAACCCGCCAGGGTCAGGTCGGAGCCGGCGCACTCCGGTTCCCAGAAGCGCCGGGTGCTGCAATGGAAGATATCGACCCCGGCCTCTGCGAGTGGGGCCAGGAACTGCTCCAGCTCCCCTGGGGTGGTCACCAGTTTGGCGCCGTAGTCCTGCAGTTTCCACTGCGAAAAGCGCAGGATGATGGGGAAGTCTCCGCCGACCCGGGCGCGAATGGCGGCGATGATCTCCGCCGCAAACCGGGTGCGCTTGGCGATGGAGCCGCCATAGGCGTCGCTGCGACGGTTGGTACCCTCCCAGAAGAACTGATCGATCAGATAGCCGTGCGCGCCGTGGACCTCGACGGCGTCGAAGCCGAGCGCCTGGGCGTCGGCGGCGGCCTGGGCGAAGGCGGCGACCACAGCATCGATGTCGGCCTGGGTCATGGCGTGGCCGTGCTCGCGGCCCGGCAGCAGCAGCCCAGAAGGCGTGTGGGCCGGCACCTCGGGCCAGGGGTCGATGGTCTGACCGGGCGCGCCGATGCCGCGCATGGCGCCGGTGTGCCACAGCTGGGGGGCGACCAGGCCGCCGGATTCGTGCACCGCCTCGACCACCCGCCGCCAGCCAGCCAGCGCCGCCTCACCGTGAAAGAAGGGTACGTCCGGGTAGGCGCTGGCCGCCGGGTGGCCGACACAGGTGCCCTCGGTGATGATCAACCCGGTGCCGCCCTCGGCGCGGCGGCGGTAGTAGGCCGCCACATTTTCGCCGGGGACATTGCCGGGCGAGAAGTTGCGGGTCATGGGCGCCATCACCACCCGGTTGGGCAGGTGCAGCGACTTGCAGTGAAAGGGTGTGAACAGGGCGTCGATACCGGACATCAGGGACTCCTCGGCGAATGCAGATTCAGGGACGGGTGGCGCTGGCCTGGTCGTTGCGGCAGGCGGTCAGGCGGCGCTGCAGCTGGGTGTTCCGGGTCTGGCTGTTCTGCAGCTCCCAGGTCAGATCGAGGTTTTGCTGGAACAGCCGCTGCTGTTCGCGGTGCTGGAAGATCACGAAGGCCACCAGCCCGGCGGCGAGCAGGATCAGCACCAGGACGGCGTCGAGGTGGATGGTGAACTTCTTCATGCGCACCTCCGGGGGTGCCGCCGCGGCGGCGTCACCTACCATGTTGACGACGGCGGCCCAAGGCCGCGAATCCAAGCCAAAAATCAGTGCCGAAAGTGGCGCATGCCGGTGAACACCATGGCGATGTCATGTTCGTCGGCGGCGGCGATCACCTCGGCGTCGCGGATCGAGCCGCCGGGCTGGATGACCGCCGCGATGCCGGCCGCGGCGGCATTGTCGATGCCGTCGCGGAACGGAAAGAAGGCATCGGATGCCAGCACCGCGCCGGCCACCGGGAGCCCCGCGTGCTCGGCCTTGATGGCGGCGATGCGGGCGGAGTTCACCCGGCTCATCTGGCCGGCGCCGACCCCGATGGTGCGGCCGTCGCGGGCATAGACGATGGCGTTGGACTTGACGAACTTGGCCACCCGCCAGGCGAACAGCAGATCGGCCACCTGCTGCACCGAGGGCTGTCGCTGCGACACGATCTGCAGGTCGGCGGCCTCGATCCAGCCGGCATCGCGGTCCTGGATCAGCAGGCCACCGTTGACGCGCTTGCAGTCCCAGCCGTCGGCACAGCGGCCCTGCCAGTCGCCGCAGGCGAGCAGGCGCACGTTCTGCTTGGCAGCGGCGGCGGCGACCGCGCCGGTGCTGAATGCGGGCGCGATGACGACTTCGACGAACTGGCGGTCGAGGACGGCGCGCAGCGTGACCTCATCCACTTCGCGGTTGAACGCGATGATGCCGCCGAACGCCGACTCGGGGTCGGTGGCGAAGGCCAGGTCGTAGGCCGCTCCCAGCGAGGCTGCCACCGCCACCCCGCAGGGATTGGCGTGCTTGACGATCACGCAGGCCGGCACGTCGAACTGGCGCACGCATTCGAGCGCCGCATCGCCGTCGGCGATGTTGTTGTAGGACAGCTCCCGCCCCTGCAATTGGGTAGCGGCGGCAATGCTGCCGGGCGCCGCCGCCCGGTCGCGGTAAAAGGCGGCGCGCTGGTGCGGGTTCTCGCCATAGCGCAGTGCCTGCACCTTGTGGAACTGGCGGTTCCAGGTGCGCGGAAAGGCTTCCGGCGGGTCGCCCAGGCGCGCGCCCAGATAGTCGGCGATGGCGCCATCGTAGGCGGCGGTGTGCTCGAACGCCTTGACCGCGAGCGCAAAGCGGGTGGCCTGGCTCAGGGCGCCGCCGGTGGCGCGCAACTCGGCGATCAGCCCGGGGTAATCGGCGCTGTCCACCACCACTGCGACATCGCGATGGTTCTTGGCCGCGGCGCGCACCAGGGTGGGGCCGCCGATGTCGATGTTCTCGATGGCGGCGGCCAGATCGCAGTCCGGGTCTGCCACCGTCGCCTCGAATGGGTACAGATTGACCACCACCAGGTCGATGCGGCCGATGTCGTGGGCGGCCATCACCGCGTCATCGGTGCCGCGGCGGCCGAGGATGCCGCCGTGGATGCGCGGGTGCAGGGTCTTGACGCGGCCGTCCATCATCTCGGGAAAGCCGGTGTATTCGGCGACCTCGGTCACGGGGATGCCCTGTTCGGCGAGTAGCCTGTGGGTGCCGCCGGTGGACAGCAGTTCGACGCCGAACGCCGCCAGTTCGCGGGCCAGGTCGAGGACGCCGGTCTTGTCGGAGACGCTGAGCAGGGCACGGGTGATGGCAACGGGTCGATCGGTCATGGGTGCTCCGCAGCTACGGAAGGCGGCCCCTTACAGCAGGCCGTGGCGTTTCATCTTTTTGCGCAGGGTGCCGCGATTGATGCCGAGCAGCTCGGCGGCGCGGCACTGGTTGTCGCCGGCATAGGCCAGCACCGTGCGCAGCAGCGGCGCTTCCACCTCGCCCATGACCAGCTCGTAGAGCCCGGCCGGGGGCTGGCCGTCGAGCAGCGCGAAGTATTGCGCCAGGGCTTGCTCGACGCATTCGCCTAGGGGGCGCCCCGCCGCCCAATGGGCGGCATCGTCGGGGATCGAGCAGGGGACGGCGGCGCGTTCTGGTGGATGGCGATCGTCGGCCAATTGTTGCCCCCGAGCCCGGCAGGTGTGGCACAAGGCGACGCATGATAGCCCGCTGCCGGTACGCGCGAAAGTCCGCCCGCGGAGATTTGCTGCGCCGCGCTCACCGCAGCGCCTCGACCCGGTAGCCCACCGCCACCGGTCCGGGGTCGTACAGGTCCAGGACCAGATGCAGGCGCTGCCCCGCGTCCAGCTCGGCGGCCACGCCCGGCGCCAGATACTGCTCTGGCGTCAACGCGCGCGCGGCGACCGGCTGGGCGTCGAGATCCTCGAACAAAATGCGGATCGCGGGCAGCGGCAGGCGCCGCGAACCGCCATTGACCAGCATGGCGTCGAGGCGCAGGCCATCCGGCGGCAAGGGGCGCACCACCGCGTGCTCGACGCGAAAGCCTTCGCCTTGGCGGTGTCCGGAGGCGGCAGGGGGGCAAGGTAGTGCCGCACACCAGGCGCGATAGAGGGGCTCGAAGCGCGGGTCCGCGGCCAAGGGATCGGCCCGGAAGTACAGCACCTGCAACGCCAGCGCGAAGGTCCCGGCCAGCAGGATGGCGGCACCGGCCACCCGGGCCCCGCGCCGGGGACGCAACGCCAGCGGCGCCCAGGGGGGCGGCAGGGGATGGCCGCCAGGAGCGCCGGCCGGAGCCGATGCGGACTGGGCCGCGGGGGCGACGAATGGTGCGTCGGGCAGGGGGCCGAGCAGCTCGGCGAGCCGGGCGCGGTGAAAGCCGTCGTCGGGATGCCATTGGTCCGGCGCGCGCAGCCAGGGCGGGGATGCCACCGGCGCCTCATCGCCGAGGGCTATGGGATTGGCGCGCGCGTCGAACACCGCCAGGCAGAACCCACAGCGCACGCGCCCACCCGCGGCCTGGAGTTGGGCCGGACTGACGCGGAAGGTGATCTGGCACTGCGGGCAGCGCGCGCCCTGATCGGTCATGGCGAACCCCGGAAGCTCGGGCGATTGTAGCCGCGGCGGGCGGTTGGCTTCAGCGGCGCCGGGTGCCGGCGAGCCGGGCCCAGGACTCGCACAGCAGCGGCTGCGCGAGCTCGAACCAGGGCCGATAGGCGGCGGCGACCGCGGCCGCCTGCTCGGCGAGGATCCCCGACAGGCACAGCCGCGCGCCGGGCGCCGCCAGAGCGGCGAGCCGGGGCGCGAGCTCGATCAGTGGATTGGCGAGGATGTTGGCCAGAATGACGTCGTAACCGGCGTCGGTCAGGGTTTCGGGCGCAGCCACCGCCAGGCGGCCATCGGCGATGGCGTTATGGCGGGCGTTGGCGCGGGTCGCGGCCAGCGCCTGGGGATCGATGTCCACTGCGCTGGCCCGAGCCGCGCCGAGCAGGCAGGCAGCGATGGCGAGGATGCCCGAGCCGCAGCCGTAATCCAGGACCCGCGCCCCGGCCAACGGCTGGTCGGCCAGCCACTCCAGGCACAGCGCCGTGGTGGGATGCTCCCCGGTGCCGAAGGCGAGGCCGGGGTCGAGGCGCAGGTTGACGGCCGCGGGGTCCGGCGGGGCGCACCAGCTGGGGCAGATCCACAGCCGGCCGCCGCAGTGGCGGGGGCGGAAGTGCGCCTGCCATAGCTCGGCCCAGGGCCGCTCGCCCAGCTCGCTCCAGCGCCCCGCGGGCGGCGGCACGGGCGCGAGCTCCCCGGCCAGCGCCCGCCACACGCCGTCGGGATCGGCGTCGCCGGCGAACAGCCCGGTGATGCACACCTGTTCCCACAGCGGGGTGGTTCCGGGCGGCGGCTCGAGAATGGGATGGTCGCCGGCGTCGGTGAAGGTCACCGCCAGGGCGCCGACGGCGAGCAGGGCATCGGCGCAGCGCTCTGCGCCATCACCGTCGACCAACAGGTGGAGTTCGCGCCAATCGGGCCTGGAAGTGCTCACAGGCCCAGCTTCTTCTCCAGATAGTGAATGCTCACCCCGCCGCGGCGGAAGTCGCCGTCGCGCACCAGCTCCCGATGCAGATCGGTGTTGGTCCTGATGCCCTCGACCACCAATTCGTCGAGGGCATTGCGCATCCGCGCCAAGGCGCTGTCGCGGTCGCGACCATGGGTGATGATCTTGGCGATCAGCGAGTCGTAGTTGGGTGGCACGCGGTAGCCACCATAGAGATGGGAGTCGACGCGCACGCCGTTACCGCCCGGCGGGTGGTAGGCGGTGACGGTGCCCGGGCTGGGCAGGAAGCTCGTCGGGTCCTCGGCGTTGATGCGGCATTCGAAGGCGTGACCGCGGAACTCCACCTGCTCCTGGCGCAGGCCGAGCGGCTGGCCGCTGGCGATCAGCAGCTGTTCGCGGACCAGATCCACGCCGGTGATCATCTCGGTGACCGGGTGTTCCACCTGGATGCGGGTGTTCATCTCGATGAAGTAATAGGCGCCGTTCTCGTAGAGGAACTCGAAGGTGCCGGCGCCGCGGTAGCCGATGTCGATGCAGGCCTTCACGCAGGCTTCGAGCACCTGGCGCCGTGCCGCCTCGGGAATGCCGGGGGCCGGCGCCTCCTCGAGCACCTTCTGGTGGCGGCGCTGCAGGGAGCAGTCGCGGTCGCCCAGATGGATGGCGTTGCCCTGGCCGTCGGCGAGCACCTGGATCTCGACGTGGCGCGGGGTTTCGAGAAACTTCTCCAGGTACACCCGGCTGTCGCCGAAGGCGGCCTGGGCCTCGCTGCGAGTCAAGGCCACGGCGGCGAGCAGATGGGGCTCGGCGTGGACCACGCGCATGCCGCGCCCGCCGCCGCCGGCCGCGGCCTTGATGATCACCGGATAGCCGACGTCGCGGGCCACCGCGATGATCTCGGCCGGGTCTTCGCTCAGGGTGCCGTCGGAACCGGGCACCGTGGGCACGCCGGCGGCCTTCATGGCGGCGATCGCCGAGACCTTGTCGCCCATCAGGCGGATCACCGCGGGCGTGGGGCCGATGACGATGAAGCCGCTGCGCTCCACCTGCTCGGCGAAGTTGGCATTTTCAGCGAGAAAACCATACCCCGGATGGACCGCGACCGCTCCGGTCACCTCCATGGCGCTGATGATCGCCGGGATGTTGAGGTAGCTCTCGCTGGACGGATTGGGGCCGATGCACACGGATTCGTCGGCGAGGCGGACATGCTTGAGGTCGGCATCCACCTTGGAGTGCACGGCGACCGTCTTGATATCCAGCTCCTTACAGGCGCGCAACACGCGCAGCGCGATCTCGCCGCGGTTGGCGATCAGCACTTTGCTCAGCATGGCGGCGGGGATCCCCGGCTCAAACGATGGTGACCAGCGGCTGGTCGTACTCGACCGGCGCGCCGTCCTCGACCAGGATGGCGCCGATGGTACCGGCGCGGTCGGCCTCGATCTGGTTCATCATCTTCATCGCCTCGACGATACACAGCACGTCGCCGGCCTTGACCGCCTGGCCCACCTCCACGAAGGGCTTGGCGCCGGGCGCCGGGGCCCGGTAGAAGGTGCCCACCATGGGCGAGACGACCACGTGGCCACTGACCGCGGGAGCCGGGGCCGGTGCGGCGGGCGCCGAGGCGGCGGGCGCCACCGCGACCGCCGGCATGGCCATGGCCGCCGGCATCGCTGCGGCGGCGAAGCGATGGCGGCAGATGCGCACCGACGCCTCGCCCTCGCGAATCTCCAGTTCGTCGATGTTGGACTCCTCCAACAATTCGATCAGCTTCTTGACCTTGCGTATATCCATGAACCCCCCGTGATGATAATGCCGATGCCGCCGCTCAGGCCGACTTGAGGCTGGCCAGTGCGGCCTGCAGCGCCAGTTCGTAACCCAGCGCACCGACGCCACAGATCAGCCCGCTGGCGATGTCCGAGAAATAGGAATGGTGGCGAAAGGATTCGCGGCGATAGACGTTCGACAGATGCACTTCGTAGAAGGGAATGGCCACCCCCAGCAGTGCATCGCGCAACGCCACGCTGGTGTGGGTGAAGGCCGCCGGGTTGAACAGGATGCGATCCACCCCGTCGCGGCCGGCCGCATGAATCCCCTCGATGAGCACCACCTCTGAGTTGCTCTGCAGGGCACTGAACTGGTGTCCGGCTGCGGCGCAGAGCTGGGCGAGGCGGGCGTCGATAGCGGCCAGCGTGGTGGCCCCGTAAACCTCGGGCTCCCGGGTGCCGAGCAGGTTCAGATTGGGGCCGTGCAGGGCCAGAATGGTAGCCATGGAGGTGTCGGGAACGCTGGTCGAAAACCGCGGCAGTGTGCCTCAGGGCGTAGCCGATGTCCACAAATAAAGCGCCGGTTGCAGGGAGTTGGGCGCCTATTCCCCGCAGAATGTTCGCAAGTTAGTCTTCTGGCGACGCTTGGGCATCCGCCAGCGCCGCCAGCACCAGCGTCTCGGTCAGCAATTGCGGCAGGATCTGCGCCTCCTGGTGCGGCCGGAACAAGAGGTACAGCGGCACCCCACTGCGGCCGTGGCTGCGCAGCAGCGCGGTGATCTCCGGGTCGTAGCGGGTCCAGTCGCCCTTCAGGTAACGAATCCCGCCCCGCTCCAGGGCGGCGCGAAACCGCGGCGACGACAGCGCCAGGCGCTCGTTGGCCAGGCAGGTGATACACCAGTCGGCGGTGAGGTTGACGAACACCGGCGCGCCGTCGGCGCGCAACTGTTCCAGGCGCGCCTGGGAAAACGGTTCCCAGGCGCGGTCCTGCGGCCGCTCCGGCACCCAGAACACCGGCAGCGCCAAGCCCACCAGCAGTACCGCCACGGCGGCGATCCGCGCCGGCCGCGGCCGGCGCGCGGCGAGCCACAGGGCGAGCGCCACCACCAGCATGCCCAGCGCGACCACCAGCACCCGGTCGAGATCGGTCTGATGGCCGAGCACCCACAGCAACCACAGCGCCGTGCCGTAGAGGGGAAACGCCAGCGCCTGGCGCACCGTCTCCATCCAGGGGCCAGGCGCGGGCAGGCGGTCGAGCAACCGGGGCAGCCAGGTCAGCACCAGAAAGGGCAGCGCCATGCCCAGCCCCAGGGCGGCGAAGATGCCCAATGCCACGGGCGTCGTCTGGGTCAGCGCCACGCCCAACGCGGTGCCCATGAAGGGCGCGGTACAGGGACTCGCCACCGCGGTGGCGAGCACGCCAGTGAACAGCGACGCACTCAGGCCGTTGCCGGGGTGGCCGCCGCGCCCCAGGCGGCCGAGCCCGAAGCGCCAGGGCAATTGGCCGGCGAAGCCCAGCGCCATGACGAAGAACAGATAGGCCAGCGCCGTCACGAAGCCGGGGGATTGCAGCTGGAAGCCCCAGCCCACCGCCAACCCGGCGCCGCGCAGGGCGATGAGCACCACGGCGATGGCCAGGAAGCTCAGTACCACGCCCAGGGCATAGGCCAGGCCATGGGCGATCACCCGGCCGCGGTTGGCGTGAGCAGCGGTCAGGCTCATCACCTTGATCGACAGCACCGGGAACACGCAGGGCATCAGGTTGAGGATCAGGCCGCCGA
>JADLCO010000159.1 GCA_020847115.1 Pseudomonadales bacterium
ACTCCAACAAGAACTCCCTGGCGGCGACCCCGCCAAAGGATGCACCAGGCATCGCCAACCGCCGCTACCGCGAAGCCGATCTGTTCAGTCTCTACAACGAAGGCCCGCTGGCGGAGGCTGAGGCCAAAGGTGCGTTTCGGATGTTCACCCGCCACAAGACCAAGATTCTTGGGGCGGATGGGGCGCTCGGCGGGTCCGACGGCTACGAGGATAAATATCCGCCGCCGGAGGCGGGCATGGGGCTTGTTGCGCAACTGGCCCGCGCCCGCGCCTTCTTGATCGACAAATACATCACCCAGCCCGGCCTTGCCGTGGCCATTACCGGCGACATCCTGGTGGGCGAGAACGACGGCTCCGACGGCGACACGGACACGCGCTATCTGCGGGGGAGCGATGTCGATACCCTGATGGGCACGGCCCTGAACGACCTGATCTTGGGCGAGTCCGGCAACGACCGTCTGGACGGCGGCGCGGGCGACGACATCCTGATCGGCGGTGCCGGCGGGGACACCTACGTCGTGCAGGGGCACGACATCCTCATCGACAGCGGGCGCAACTGGATTATCTACAACGGTCGGCCGATCGCCGGGGTGTTCACCGACGACGGCTCGGGCAGCACCTTCGTCGCCGACGACGGCCGCACCCTGACCTTCCACTCCCCCGGCCAACTCTCCCTGAGCGCCACCGACAGCGTCACCTTTCAGAACCAGACCGGCGCGGCGGATTTCGTGGGTCACGCGTTCGGCATCTATCTGCGCGCCGCGGCGCCGACTCCGGTGCCCGGGCCGACCACCGCAGGCGACGGTAATAACAACGACCTGGTGGGAACCACAAGCGCCGATTGGATCGCCGGCAACGGTGGGCGGGACCTGATCCAGGGCCGTGCGGGCGCGGACGTGCTGTTCGCCGATGCCCTGGCGGACCTGCCCGCCGGACCCGATTACGGCGGCGCCACGCCCTATGCGGATGCAGTGGGCGATTTCGTCAACGGCGGAGCGGATAACGACATCGTCGTAGGCAGCACGCTGTCGGACGCCCTGATGGGCGGGACTGGGGGCGACTTCATCGTCGGCGGCGCCGGCCACGACATCGTGTATGGGGATGGCACTTACGAAATTCTGGGCGCAACGTTACCGGCCGGTGCCCCTTGGTGGACATGGCGTGGGCAGACGACGACCTACCCGGCGGCTGACGAGAGCAGACCCACCTGGGGCGTTACACAAGGCTTGTTGTTTCAGACCGGCACGGTATCCGGCGTCGCCGACTCCACAGCTGGCGGAGACGATGTCATCTACGGTGGCACCGGGGGCGACTGGGTGCTCGGCGGTTACGGAACCGACATCGTCTATGGCGAGGCGGGTATGGACTCGCTCGACGGCGGGGCGGGTGACGACGCCCTGTACGGCGGGGACGATGATGACGCTTTGGACGGCGACCTGAATGCCGATCCGGCGACGCACGGGGACGACTTCTTGGACCTGGGTACGGGGCAAACGGCGCAGTCAGCGCGAGGTGGTGGTGGCGCTGACATCATCCTGGGTGCAGATACCAACGACTATCTGGAAGGCGACGAGTATCGGGAAGGGCGCGACGGCAGCTATCACGGCAACGACTTTATCGACGCCAAGGGCGGCAATGACGATCTGTGGGGCGAAGGCGGCGCGGATACCCTGCTGGGCGGCGCCGGTGACGATTACCTGCAGGGCGATGCCGACGAATCGGTCCTGTCAGTGATGTACCACGGCGACGACTGGCTGGATGGCGGCGATGGCGACGATACCTTGCGCGGCGATGGCGGGAACGACACGCTGTTCGGCGGTGCGGGTGCCGATGAACTCTACGCCGGTCCAGGCAGCGATGTCCTGACCGGTGGCAGCGGCGGCGATTACCTCGCCGGCGGCGCAGGCGACGATTTGTATCTGGATGTATCGTCAGAAGATACCGTGGATGACACCGAAGGCCGCAACCGCATCATTCTCGGCAGCGCGGACGGGCTGGCCGTCACTGGACAGGCGCTGGGGGTGACTGATGGTACCCAGCTCGATGTCGAGCTGGACAACGGCCAGACGGTGCATCTGGCCAATGCCTTCTTCGGCATGACCGCGACGCTGGAATTCGCCAGCGGTGAAGAGACGGACGTTGAGGACCTGGTAGGCACCCGGCTGAGCACGCCCCTCGCGCTGCAGCTCAGCGGCAGCGGCAGGCTGTATGGGGGGGCGGCGGGGGACTGGCTGTACGGCAGCGCCGGTGATGATGTGCTCGCCGGGCACATGGGAGATGATTACCTGCGGGGCGGCCAAGGCGACGATACGCTTTCTGGCGGCGACGGCAACGATGAACTTCTGGGCGACGCTGTCGCTCTGGATGGCGCTGATCATGGCAACGATGCCCTGGACGGCGGCGAAGGCGCTGACAGGTTATTCGGTGGTGGCGGAAATGACAGCCTGTCTGGCGGCGACGGTGATGACAGCCTGGCCGGAGACAATCCATCGAACTACGTCCTGGCGGCCGAGTTTCAGGGAGACGACTATCTGGACGGCGGCGCGGGCAATGACCAGTTGCTTGGCGATGGTGGCAACGACACCCTGCTGGGAAGGGACGATGACGACGTCCTGTATGGCGGCGACGGCGACGATGTGCTTTCTGGCGGCGGCGGCAATGATGTCCTGTATAGCGGTGCCGGCAACGACATCATGGATGGCGGCGCAGGCAACGACGTTTACGTCATTGAGGCTGGCTCAGGAGCCAAGCACATAACCGATACCGGTGGCGACAACCGACTGGTACTGCTCGGCTTAGGCCTGGGTTCGATTCGCCTGGGGCTCGGGTCGCTGCTGATCACGACGGGCACCCCGGGTGACGAGATCCACCTGGACGGCGTGGATTACGACAATCTGACCAATACGTTGCCAGTCGGACAGATCCAGTTCGACGGCGGCCAGACGCTGTCGATGGTGGAGGTAATTGCCGCGGTCGGCATCGATATACCTGCCACGCTGGACGCCGACAACCTGACGGGCACCTCGGCGCGCGACAACATTTCCGCCCTGGCCGGTGATGATGTGGTGACCGCGAAGGGTGGGGACGACGTCCTCGATCTTGGGGCTGGCAACGACTTTGCCGATGCCGGTGACGGCAATGATTTCGTCACGGCCGGCGAAGGTGACGACACCGTCCATGCCGGTGCAGGGAATGACCACGTCGTGGGTGGATTGGGCATGGATGCCTTGTACGGCGAAGGTGGAGCAGACATCCTGGAAGAGGGCGACGGAAACGGCACACTCGTTGGCGGAGAAGGCAACGACACACTCGACGGTGGCGCGGGTTCGGATACGATGGCCGGGGGCGCGGGCAATGACCTGTATCGGGTCACGGAGGCTGGCGACACAGTCACCGAAGCGGCTGACGAGGGAACCGACACCCTCGAGACCAGCGTCAGCTACACCCTGGGCGCCAACCTGGAGAATCTGACACTCCTCTCCGGTTCATCTGCCATAGCCGCAACGGGCAATGAACTCGATAACAGAATTGAAGGCAACGGCGAAGACAATGACCTCGTCGGCCTGGCGGGCAACGATACCCTGCGGGGCAACAACGGCGACGATGCGCTCGATGGTGGCGCGGGCGCCGATCAATTAATTGGCGGCGCCGGGAATGACTTCTACTTGGTCGACAACGTTGCGGACTCGGTTGTCGAATTGGCGGGCGAAGGAACCGACACTGTTCATTCTACCGTGTCGTATACCCTGTCCGCCTACGTCGAGAATCTTGAACTAGTCGGTGCCACAGCACTTGAAGGTACCGGTAACGCGTCGGACAACATCTTGACCGGAAATGCGTCGGACAACGTGCTGGATGGCGGCGCTGGAGCCGACATCCTGATCGGCGGGGCCGGCGACGAGGTGTACTACGTCGACGACGCCAACGACCAGATCGTCGAAAACGCGAATGAGGGTTTGGATACCGTCCACGCCACACTCTCCTACACCCTTGCCGACAACATCGAGAACCTGATTCTCGACGCCGTAGGCTACAACAGCGATGGCTCCGGCAACAACCTGGCCAACCAACTCACGGGCAACGACTATGACAACCGTCTGGATGGTGGTGCCGGCGCCGACATGATGGCGGGCGGCTTGGGCGACGATGCCTACGTTGTGGACACCGCCGATGATCAGGTCATTGAAGCTGCGGACGCCGGTTGGGAGACCGTTGAGGTTGGCTTTACCTACACACTGGGTTCGAATCGGGAAAATCTGGTACTGATCGGCACCGCCGATATCAACGGTACAGGCAACGCTTTTGATAACGACATCCGTGGCAACGCGGGCAACAACGTTATCGATGGTGGGATGGGCGCCGACCACCTTGCCGGTGGTAGCGGCAACGACACCTACTACACCGACCAACAGGGCGATTCCGTTCAAGAGGATTATGGCGAGGGGGTGGACACCGAGATTCGCAGCTTCGATACGCTGTATAGACTCGCCAACGGCGTCGAGAATCTGACGCTGACCGACACGGTCTACCGCGGCAACGGCAACGAACTCGACAATGTCATCACCGGCAACGACGCCGACAACAACCTCTGGGGCATGGAAGGCGACGATACCCTGATCGGTGGCGGTGGCGACGATGCGCTTTTTGGCGATGTCGACCGAGACACAATGATCGGTGGGGCCGGCGACGATTATTACGAGGTCGACGATGTCGGCGACGTGATCGTCGAAAACGCCAACGAGGGCGACGATTTCGTCCGCTCGACTGTGAGCTGGACTCTGGGCGCCAACCTGGAGCGCCTGGCCGTCGACGGCACGGATGACTTGGCGGTTACCGGCAACGACCTCGACAACGGCCTGTGGGGCAATCTGGGTGTCAACGTCCTCACCGGCGGCGCCGGCAACGACTATCTCTACGGCGATGACGGCGACGATGTGTATGTCTTCAACCGGGGCGATGGCCAGGACAGCATCGACGATTACGACCTGGCGGGTGGCAGCGACGTCCTGCGCTTCGGAGCGGGCATCGCCGACAATCAGGTTTCAGCCTTCCAGAGTGGCAACAACCTGTTTTTCAGGATCAACAACGACGGCGGGCAAGTCGGGTTCATCGACTATTTCGCCGCCAGCACCGACGACGGCGGCGGCAACCTGGCGGACCACAAGATCAATTCTGTCGAGTTCGCGAATGGCGTGGTGTGGGACCAGGCCATGATCCAGACCATGGTGGATCGCGCCAACAACAACCACTCGCCGACGATCAACAGCTATCTACCGACCCTGCAGGCCAGGGCAGACACGCCGTTCAGCTACACGGTGGCGGCCAATACCATCACCGACCCCGACCCCTGGGATAGCGTCACCTATAGCGCAAAGATGCAGGATGGCTCGGCATTGCCGAGCTGGGTGAGCTTCGACTCAACCACGAACACTTTCTCGGGCACACCGGGTAACGGTGACCTGGGCTCGTTCCAGTTCATTCTCTGGGGCACAGACAACTACGGCTATGCCGTCGGAGAATATGTCACCCTGAACGTGGGCCCGGCCAATCGGACGCCAGTGCTGGCCAACCCACTGGCCGACCAGACCGCTTCCGAAGGGGCGAGCTTCAGCTATACCATCCCCTCCAACGCGTTCACCGATCCGGATACGGGAGACACCCTAAGCTACAGCGCCACCCTGCCGGATGGCAGTGCCTTGCCGACCTGGCTGACCTTCAATCCCTCTACGCGGGCCTTTACGGGGACGCCGCCGACGGGGTCCACGGGCACGTTCAGCGTCAAGGTGACCGCCATGGATACCGGTAACCTCAGCGCTTCGGATGTGTTCGATATTCTGGTCATGATCCAGAACCTGACCTTGAACGGGACTTCGGGTGCCGACACCCTCACGGGTGGATCCGGGAATGACACCCTCAACGGCAACGCCGGCAACGATACCCTGATCGGCAATGCCGGCAATGACATCCTCAATGGCGGCGCAGGCAGCGACACCATGGCGGGCGGCACAGGTGACGACACTTATTATGTCGACGCCACCGGCGACAAGATCACCGAGAACACCGGCGAAGGCACGGATACGGTGAGCGCCGGCATTACCCATACCCTGGGCAACAACCTGGAGAACCTAATCCTGACCGGCACGTCGGCCATCAGAGGCACGGGCAACACACTGGCCAACTACCTGCGTGGCAACAGTGCCAACAACACCCTGAGCGGCGGCAGCGGCAACGACCTGCTGGAAGGGGGTGCGGGCAACGACACGCTCAGCGACACGGCCGGCACGGCCTACATGAACGGCGGGGCCGGTACGGACACTTTCACGGGTGGCAGTGCCAGCGAACTCTATGTCGGCGGTGCGGGCAACGACACGATTACCACCGGAAACGGGGCCGACGTCATCCTGTTCAACCGGGGCGATGGCGTCGACACCGTAAATGGCGGCGCCGGAACGGACAACACGGTGTCACTGGGCGGCGGCATTCGTTACTCGGATCTGACCTTCTCCAAGTCGTCGAATGATCTGGTCCTGAATGTCGGAAGCTCGGAAAAGATCACCTTCAAGAACTGGTATGTCACGACCGCCAACAACAAGGCGGTTTCGAAGCTGCAAGTGATCCTGGACGCGACTTCGGACTACAACGCGGCCTCGTCCGATCCGACCTTGAACAAGAAGGTGGAACAGTTCGACTTCGCAGGGATGGCCGCACAGTTCGATGCAGCCCGCACCGCCAACCCGTCCCTTACGACCTGGGCCTTGACCAATGCCCTGACCAGCTTCCAACTGGGCGGCAGCGACACCGCAGCCCTGGGCGGCGATCTGGCCTACTGGTACGGCAAGAATGGCAGCCTGACCGGCATCAACGTCAGCGCGGCACAAGCCGTCATCAATGAGGCCAGCTTCGGTTCGGGCAACCAGGCACTGCACGCGTTTTCCGGTATCAGCGGTAGCACGTCGTCCCTGAGTTGATACAGTCCCCACTGGCCTCGATATTGATGTCTAGGTCAGTGGAACGAGCTGAATGACGCATTGTCAGCTTGTTGAAAAACGTCGCGAGGATGGTCAGATGCAAAGCGAGCGGCGCGCAGGGAACGAGACATATCGAGCAGACAGGCGAGGGAGCGAGCACCGCGCAACGCCGCAGCTGGCCCTCCGCAGTAGTTTTTCAACAGGCTGCTGCCAATGAAGACTTCTTTCCCCAATACCAT
Source organism: Pseudomonadales bacterium (assembly GCA_020847115.1). GTDB lineage: Bacteria > Pseudomonadota > Gammaproteobacteria > Pseudomonadales > Porticoccaceae > JAGPUQ01. The sequence goes on from JADLCO010000159.1 coordinate 7,208, forward strand.
CCCTTCGACGTTGGCGACTATGGAAAGGGATGAGCCTTCTGTTCCTAGACGGAGCGTGCTCTACACCCTCTTGGCCCTGCTATCCCTGCTCCTGCTTTGGGCCACATTCGGCCATACGGACATCGTCGCGGTGGCGCGTGGCAAGCTGGTGCCAGCTACCTACGTCAAAATCGTGCAGCCAGCCGATTCCGGCATCGTGAAGGAAATCCTGATCACCGAAGGCCAATCGGTCAAAGCGGGACAGGTCTTGATGCGGATGGACAACGCCATCGGCAACGCCGACTGGCAATCTCTGGAGAGTGAATATCACCTCAAGGACTTGGCGATACGCCGCATTGACGCCGAGTTGGCCGGATTGCCACTCAAGCGACTCGCCGACGACCCCGAGTCGACATACTTGCAGGCCTCCGCCCAGTATCTGGCGAATCGACGAGCGCTGGAGAGCGCCATTGCCGAAGAACAAAGTTCCGGCGAACGGGCGCGCGAAGAACTGGAAGCAGCTGAACAAATTAGAACCAAGCTGACCCAGACGCTGCCGCACTATCAATATCAGGAAAAGGCGTACCAGGACTTGGCAGCGCAGGGTTTCACGAGTCGCCTGATGGCCAACGAGAAGTCTCGTGATCGGATCTCGCATGAACAGGATTTACGCGCGCAGGAGGCCACGATCCAAGCCGCGAAGGCCAGCATCCGCCAGTCGCAGCAAAAGATCCGGCAGATCGATGCCGAGTACCGGATGCGACTACAGGCCGAACGCGTCGATACGGTCAATCAGCTTGAAAAACTGCGGCAGGAATTGGCGAAGCAAGCCAAACGCAACGAGTTGCTGGAATTGAAGTCTCCCCAAGATGGGGTGATCAAGGAATTGGCCACCCACACCATCGGGACCGTTGTGTCGCCGGGAACGATCCTGATGACGCTGGTTCCAAATTCGGAGGCATTGCGTGCGGAAGTTTGGGTAAAGAACGATGACATCGGTTTCGTTCACCCGGATCAAGTGGCAGAGATCAAGCTGATTGCTTACCCCTTTCAGAAATACGGCATGCTGTCCGGCACGGTGGTGCATGTCAGCGCGGATGCCGGAGAGGAAAACAAAACCGCCAATCGGGCCAACACAACCGATGACTTGCGGTATCGCGCGCTCATCCAGTTGGATAAACCCTATTTGGAAACCGGCACTGAAAGATTGTCCCTGGCGCCAGGGATGCAAGTCACTGCCGAAGTCATACTCGGCGAACGCTCTGTCCTCGAATATATGCTCTCACCAGTGCAGCAGGCCTTTCAGGAAGCGGGACGCGAGCGCTAGCTGGTCGAAAATCGTCACCAGCTGTAACACCGAGACAGCTGGCACTTCAAGTATCCACACTAATCAATTTTGGGTTGACACTCTCTGCCACCCAGCCTTCGACCGCTGCCCGATCAGCGCGGCGGCCGCACAGCCCGCGGTGTCCTGGGCGGGCGCATCGCTGCTGGGATCGCGATGCGCCGACCCGCCAGACTCACCCGAGCCGAAAACCCTCATAGCCCCTGGCGGCGATGTCATCGCAGCGCTGGCGGTACTTGTCGGTACCCCCGGCATAGAGTAGGAAGGTGCGCTTCTTGCCGGGCACGTTGGCGCCCATGAACCAGGAATCCGCCTTCGACAGCAGTGAGTTCTTCACCGTGTCGTAGACGTGCTCGGTCCAGGCCAGCTCGGCCTCGCGCGTGGCCTCAATGCGCTGGTGGCCGTGGTCGCGCAGATACTTCAGGCAATCGCTCACCCATTCCACGTTCTGCTCGGCGCAGCGCGGAATGTTGCAGAAGGTGGCACCATTGTGGGGCCCCACCAGGGTGAACAGATTGGGGAAGCCGGCAACCTGCATGCCCAGATAGGTCTCCGGGCCGCCTTCCCATTTATCCACGAGCTTCTGGCCGCCGACGCCGCGGATGTCGATGCGCTTGAAGGCGCCGGTGACCGCGTCGAAGCCGGTGGCGTAGATGATCATGTCGAGCTCGTATTCCCGTTCCGTGGTTTTCACCCCCTTGGGCGTGATGCGCTCGATGGGCGTGGCGCGCAGGTCGACCAATTCGACGTTGTCCTGGTTGTAAACCTCGTAGTAGTTGGTCTCCATGGGCACCCGCTTCATGCCAAAGCCGTGGTCCTTGGGAATCAGGATGTCGGCCACCTTGGGATCCTTGACCCGCTCGCGGATCTTGCGGGCGATGAACTCGGTGATGATGGCGTTGGCCTTCTCGTCGGTCATGGTGTCGTAGAAGTTGGCCAGCCAGATACCGAAACCGGGTTCGCCGTAGAGCTTCTCGAACATCGCCTCCCGCTCGGCCTCTGACACCTCGAAGATGGAGCGCCGGTCGAACTGATGGATGAAGCCCGCCGCCGAATCCCGGCAGCGCTGAAACAGCTCGGGATAACGCGCCTTGAGCGCGGGCTGTTCAGCATCGGTGATCTTGCTGTTGTTGAGCGGCGCACACCAGTTGGCATCGAGTTGGAACACGGTCAGGTGCCCCGCGGTCTTGGCGACTTCCTGAATCACCTGAACCCCGGTCGCCCCGGTGCCGATCACGCCCACGCGCTTGCCTGCAAAGCTCACCGGCTCCTTGGGCCAGCGCGCGGTGTGCCAGTACTGGCCCTGGAAACTGTCGATGCCCTCGATGCGCGGCATCTGATGCGCCGAGAGGATGCCGATCGCGGTGATCAGAAACCGGCAGCGCAGCGTTTCGCCGGCCTCGGTGGTCACCTCCCACTGGTTCTGGTCGTCGAGAAAGTGTGCCGCGGTGACCCTGGTGTCGAACTGGATGTCCTTGCGCAGATCCAGCTTGTCCGCGACGAAATTGAAGTAGCGCTCGTTCTCCGGCTGGCCGGCGAAGTGCTCGCTCCAGTTCCACTCCTTCAGCACCTCGTCGGAGAACGAATAGGCGTAGGTGTAGCTCTCCGAATCGAAACGCGCCCCCGGATAGCGGTTCCAGTACCAGGTGCCGCCGACGCCGTCGCCGGCTTCCAGCACCCGTACCTTGAATCCCAGACTGCGGAGTTTGTATAGCTGGTAGAGGCCGGATACCCCGGCCCCGATGATGATCACTTCATAGTTGGGTTGGGTCATGGTCGTTGCCTCCGGAAGTTCGCTTTGTTGTTATGACGGGATTGGACCAAAACGGATTCGCCGCCGCCTCAGGTGGCCATGTAGCCGCCGTCCACCGGCAGCGCGTGCCCGGTGATGTAGGACGCATGGTCCGAGCACAGATAAACCGCCGCATCGGCGATCTCGCTGGGTTCGCCCAGGCGCTTGACCGGCTGCGCGGAAATCATCGCCTCGCCGATCTTGGGGCTCTCCTCGAACACGCGCATCAGCATCGGCGTGCGGATCGGCCCCGGACACACGGCATTGACGCGGATCTTCTTGGTGGCGTAATCCAGCGCCGCGGACTTGGTCAGCCCGATCACCGCGTGTTTGGCCGCCGAGTACTGACCGAGATTCTTCACCCCGATTAGGCCGGCATCGGACGCGGTATTGACGATGGCGCCGCCACTGCCCTGGGCCAGCATCTGGCGGATCTGATATTTCATGCACAGCCAGACGCCGAGAATGTTGACCTTGTAGTTGAGCATGAAGTTTTCCTCGGTGGCATCGGCCAGCTTGGCGTATTCGCCCTCCACGCCGGCGTTGTTGAACGCACAATGCAGCCCGCCGAAGTTCACCACCGCCGCCTTGACAATGGCTTCCGCATCCGCCGCCTGAGAGACGTCGCACCTGACGAAGATCGCCTTGCCGCCGGCCTTGGTGACCAGTTGCGCGGTCTCCTCGCCCCCGGCCACGTTGATGTCGGCGACCACCACGCTGGCACCTTCACGGGCGAAGATCTCGCACGCCGCACGGCCGATGCCGCTGCCGCCACCGGTCACTACCGCGACCTTGCCTGCCACCATTCCACTCATGTCTCGACTCCTCTGGTTGAATGAAAAAGCCCCAGGCCGTCGGCCCGGGATTGGTTCCTGTGATTCGGCTACCGATGGTCGGGCTCCAGATGATGGGGGTTGGTGACCCGCACCTTGTCGATCACCTGCCCCAGCGCGAACGCGAACGCCCGCTCCCAGTCGTGATCCAGCGCCCCGCACCGCATCCGGCGGCAGAATTCGCCATAAGACGCCGCCGGCTGATCTGCGGAGCTCCCCAACAGTTCGCTGAGCGCGGCTTGCTGGCGTTGCGCTGGCGCCTCGCCGGCGGCCAGTTCCCGACCCACCACTTCGACCAGGAAGGCGGCACAGAGCGCATCGTAGCGTTCGCTGCCCGCGCTGCGGGCTGCCACGCCCCGCGCAAACTCGGCGACGGTGCGCAGAATTTCCGCGACGTCCGGTTGGTCCTGGGTGATCATTTCCGCGCCCTGAGTTATCGGTAACGGCCGCAGATGGTCATCAGCAGATCGTATTCGATCATGCCGGCGTTGCGCCCGCAGCAGGCGAACGGCAGCGAGCGGCGCTCGCCCCGGACATGGCCTTCGGCCTGCATGATATTCAGAATCGCCCATTTGAGCGATCCGAACACCTCCCACCACAGCACCTCCTCGGCGGCCAGGGGCTCGCCGCCATTGGCGACATAGGCGGCGTGGAGTTCCCGGCGCTCGCCCATGCCACCCACTGGCAGATCGACGTTGCCGAAGCGCCAGGAGCGCAGGCAGACCCAGCCGAAGTCCTCGGCCGGACTGCCGTGGTGGGTGCATTCCCAGTCGAGCACGCCGGCGATACCGCCTTCATTCAGGATCAGATTGCCCACCCGGTAGTCACCGTGGATCAGGCGCGGCGGGCGCGGCGGCGGCCGGTGCCGCTGCACCCAGCGAATGCCCAGGTCGATCGCGGGATGGTGCTCGCCATAGCTATCGTAGCGCGCGATCTGGGCCGCCAGCGGATCCAGGGTATCGGCGCTGGCGGCGAGAAACGGCAGCTCGGCCACCGCGATGGCATGCAGCCGGGCGAAGATTTCGCCGGTCTGGGCGGCGAAGCGCTGCCGGGCGTCGCCATAGCGCGGATCGGTCAGGAGCGTCTTGGGCAGGGTTTCGCCGGCAATGAAGCGCATGGCGAAGCCGCGATCGAGGCCATCCTCGGGGTCCAGTTCGAACAGGGGCTCGGGAACCGGCAGCCCGTGGCAGTGCACCACTTGGAGGATGCGGTACTGATCGGCGGGCGGCAGAAAGGGCGACACCGCCGAGCGGTAGGTCTCCTGGCGCAGCACCAGACGCTGCGTGCCGGCAGGTTCCACCAGATCGAACAGCAGCGTGCGGTTGGAGGCTCCCAGGGTCGCCGCCTCCAGGTTGGCGATGCGCGCGGCGCCGCCAAAGCGCTTGCGCACCGCCGCCTCCAGCCGCGGCACCAACTCGGCCAACAGCGCCGGCCCGCGATCAACCGCCATCGCCGTCAGAGCGGGTAGCCGACGGGCTCGCCGTCTTCGAGAAATTCGATGTACTCGGTCATGCCGAGCCCCTCGCGACCATCTTCCCAGCGCCAGCGCGTGAAACCCTCGGCGATGCGGCAGGCCAATTCCTGGTCGCCCACCTGGCGGCGGTTGCGCAATGGCGCCAGGGTGATCACCTCACCGCTGATGCGCACCGCGCGTCGTGCCGTGCGCACCCCGAGCTGGACCTGCACCGGGTCCTTGCGCTCGTCCCACTCGGTGAGGACGTCGAGGTCGATGATGTCCTCGTAATCGCCGTCGAACTGCAGCACTCCGACGCGGTGTACGCGCTGCTGGCGGTCGGTGCGCTTGAGCAGCATGAAACCCCGGTCGGCGCCGAAATTGGCGATGAACAGGCGATAGAAATAAATGTTCTGCCAGTAGCGCGGTCCCCAGGAGTGGTCGCGCCAGCCGAAGCCGTCGATGTCCCAGGACTGATCGCCGACGCGGATACGCCCTCGCGTGCGCATGTGTTGGTTGAAGTGGCCCAGCGAGAAATCGCGCCCGTACATGGTTTCCTGGCCGGGCTCGGTGGGCTCGCCGCCGTGCATCGGCGATACCCCGTCGTGGCGGAACTCCACCACCCCGTCGACGCGCGGCGCCGTCTTGAACAATCGGGCGGGCTCGCGCAGCAGCTGCGGATCATCGAGCAGCATCAGCTCGCCCGCATAGTGCATCTCGACCGACCGGAACGGCTCGATCACCCGATAGTCCAGGCCACCAGCGCTGTGGCGCTCGTTGCTGGCGATTGCCGGGCGCTGAAACCGGCAGGCTACCCGGCCATCGGGGAGGTAGATGCAAACGGAAAGCTCGGCGTGACCTTCGTTGACCCGGTTGCCCAGTCGCATCCAGGCGCCCATGCGCAGCGCGGGATCCCAGCCGCTGCTGTAGACGCTCTCGTTGAAGTTGGGCTCCGCGGATGGCTGATGACTGAATTCATCATTGGCGTCGAGGCGAAAACTGATCATTGCTGTCCTCTCTTGCTTACTTATTTATTACTTGATTCCGTTCGCGCTGTGTCCGCCTGGGGGTTCGCCACCAGCCAGATGATGGCCGGACTATAACCCATCGTTCCAACAGCGGACATGGCGGTACCTGCCTCTTGGATAACCTGATCTAGCCCGGATTGGGATGCCCTGCCCGTGTGCCCGACCGAGCGCACGGGCAGGGCGCCCTCGATTTGTGGCCAGCGGATTCCGGCGCTTCCGCATCCCGCCGAAGCCAGGTTACCAGAGGGTAGATTTTTGCCCGGGATTTGACCAGAATTCGCGATCTCACCGCCGACCGCTGCCGATTCCGGCGATCTCGACCCTGGCGGTGGCGGGCTTTTCCCATCAACTGTGCACCAGCGAGGAGGTAGCAGCGTGTATATCTTCGATTTGACCGGCAAGGTGGCCATCATCACCGGCGGCAATGGCGGCCTGGGTCTCGGCATCGCTCGCGGCCTCGCCAAAGCCGGTGCCAGCGTGGCCATCTCTGGCCGCAGCCAGGAAAAACTGGACAGCGCCGCGGCCCAACTGCGCAACGAGGGCTTCAAGGTACTGCCCATCCGCGCCGATGTGTCGGTCGAAGAAGACGTCAATCGCATGGTGCGCGAAACCGCCGAGCATTTCGGCCGGGTGGACATCCTGGTCAACAACGCCGCCATCAGCTGGGGCGTGAAGGTAGAGGAGATGTCCCTGGAGCTGTGGAACCAGTTCATCGCGGTGGACCTGACCTCCTGCTTCCTGTGCAGCAAGGCGGTCTACCCGGACATGAAAAAGGTCGGTGGCGGCAAGATCATCAACATCAGCTCGATCATCACCAAGCTGGGCTTCGGCCGCCTGGTCCACTACGCCGCGGCCAAGGGCGGCATGGACCACATGACCCAGAGCCTGGCGCGCGCCTGGGGCCCCGACAACATCCAGGTCAACGTGGTGCTGCCGGGGCTGGTCGATTCCGAAATGATGCCCTGCTCCGGCCCCAACCATCGCGGCCGGATCATCGATTACGCCATTGAGAAATCCGCCTGCAAGCGCCATGGCGTGCCGGCTGACTTCGAAGGGCTGTCCGTCCTGCTGGCCAGCAAGGCCTCCGACTTCATCACCGGCGCCGTCATCGTCGCCGACGGCGGCCTGAGCCTGGCCATCTGATTCCTGGATCAATAAGAGGATAACAACCGTGCTGGATCTCTTTGACTTGAGTGGCAAGGTTGCCGTCATCACCGGCGGCAACGGCGGTTTGGGCCTGGGTATCGCCAAGGGCCTCGCCAAGGCCGGTGCCGCGGTCGCCATCGTCGGCCGCAAGGCCGACAAGCTGGCAGCCGCCGCTGCCGAGTTGAACGCCATGGGCGCCAAGGTGCTGCCCGTACAGGCGGATGTCTCGGTCGAAGCCGATGTCAACCGCATGGTGCAGGAAACGGTCGCGGGCCTGGGCCGCATCGACATCCTGTTCAACAACGCTGCCATCAGTTGGGGCGTGAAGCCAGAGGAAATGTCGCTCGAGCTCTGGAACCAGTTCCTGGCGGTGGATCTGACCTCGGTATTCCTATGTGCCAAGGCCTGCTATCCGGAGATGAAGAAGGCCGGCGGTGGCAAGATCATCAACGTCGGCTCGGCGATCACCAAGAAGGGCTTCGGCAAGCTGGTGCACTACGCGGCAGCCAAGGGCGGCATGGACCACATGACCCAGAGCCTGGCGCGCGCCTGGGGGCCGGACAACATCCAGGTGAACGCCCTCCTGCCGGGGCTGGTGCACACCGAGATGATGCCTTGCGAAGGCCCCGACCGTCGCGGCCCAATCATCGACTACATCGTCAAGAAATCCTCGGTGGGCCGCTACGGCATGCCGGCCGATTTCGAGGGCATCTCGATCCTGCTGTCGAGCCCGGCCTCGGACTTCATCACCGGCGCCATCATCGTCGCCGACGGCGGCCTCAGCCTCGCCGTCTGACCAGGAGCACAGCATGAAACTCGACATGTTCGATCTCAGTGGCAAGGTCGCCGTCGTCACCGGCGGCAACGGCGGCCTGGGCCTCGGCATCGCCAAGGGGCTGGGCAAGGCCGGCGCCAAGGTCGCCGTGGTGGGCCGCAAGCAGGACAAGCTCGATCGCGCCGCGGCGGAGCTCGCGGCCATGGACATCGAGGCGCTGGCGGTACAGGCCGACGTCTCCAAGGAAGACGAAGTGGCGCACATGGTGGCAGCCACCGTCGCCCGCTTCGGGCGCATCGACATTCTGGTCAACAACGCGGCGATCAGCTACGGCGTCCGGCCCGAGGAAATGACGCTGGAGGTGTGGAACAACTTCATCGCCATCAACCTGACCTCTTGCTTCCTGTGCTGCAAGGCGGTCTATCCGGAGATGAAGAAGGCCGGCGGCGGCAAGATCATCAACATCAGCTCGATCATCACCCAGATCGGCCATCCCAAGCTGGTCCATTACTCCGCGGCCAAGGGCGGCATGGACCACATGACCCAGAGCCTGGCGCGCGCCTGGGGGCCGGACAACATCCAGGTCAACGTGGTGCTGCCCGGGCTGGTGGATACCGAGATGATGCCCTGCACCGGCCCCAACGCCAATCTCCGCGCGGTCAAGTACTGCTCCGAGAAATCGGCGGTCAAGCGGTTCGGGGTGCCCGAGGATTTCTGGGGGATCTCGGTACTCTTGGCAAGCCCGGCCTCGGACTTCATCACCGGCGCCATCATCGTCGCCGACGGCGGCCTCTGTCTGGCGATCTGAACCTTCCGCTACCGGCCACCCACAAAAAAGCCCGCCATACCGCGGGCTTTTTTGTGGGTGGCTCTCTGCCGACCAAGGATCAATCGGCCGCCATGGGTGCATCCGGCAGCGGCACCGGCTCAGGCTTGGGCCCATGGGCCTTGCGCTGCAGCCGCTCTCCTTCCTCCAGGGCTTCCTTGATGGACAACTTGATGCGACCCCGCGCGTCGACATCCAGCACCCGCACCTTGATCTTCTGACCTTCGGACAGGTAGTCGCCGACGCGCTCGACGCGCTCATCGGCGATCTGGGAGATATGCACCAGGCCATCGGTCCCGGGCATGATGGTGACGAAGGCGCCGAAGTCGACGATCCGCGCCACGGTACCCTCGTAGACCTTGCCGACCTCGGCCTCCGCGGTAATCTCCTGGATGCGGTAGATCGCCCGATCCAGGCCCTCGCGGTTGTCGCAGTAGATGCGCACCGTGCCATCGTCCTCGATGTCGATCGTGGCGCCAGATTCCTCGGTGAGCGCGCGGATGGTCGAGCCACCCTTGCCGATCACGTCGCGGATCTTCTCCGGATCGATCTTCAGCGTATGGAAGCGGGGTGCGTTCTCCGCCACCTGGCTGCGGCTGGCCGAGATCACCTTGTTCATCTCGCCGAGGATGTGCAGCCGCGCCGCCAGCGCCTGCTGCAGGGCGATCTCCATGATTTCTTCGGTGATGCCCTGGATCTTGATATCCATCTGCAGCGCCGTCACTCCCTGGGCAGTACCCGCGACCTTGAAGTCCATGTCGCCCAGATGGTCCTCGTCGCCGAGGATGTCGGTGAGCACCGCAAATCCTTCGGCATCCTTCACCAGGCCCATGGCAATACCCGCGACCGGCGCCTTGAGCGGGACGCCGGCGTCCATCAGGGCGAGGCTGGAGCCGCAGACCGATGCCATCGAACTGGAACCGTTGGACTCGGTGATCTCCGACACCACGCGCACGGTGTAGGGAAACGCCTCCTCGCTGGGCAATACCGCAGCGATGCCGCGGCGCGCCAGGCGGCCGTGGCCGATCTCACGGCGACTGGTGGCACCTACCCGACCGCACTCGCCCACCGAGAAGGGCGGGAAGTTGTAGTGCAGCATGAAGCGGTCGCGCCGCATCCCTTCCAGGGCGTCGATGGTCTGGGCTTCGCGCAGCGAGCCCAGGGTCGCGACCACGATGGCCTGCGTCTCGCCGCGGGTGAACAGCGCCGAACCATGAACATTGGCCAGAGCGCTAACCTCGATCGCCAGCGGCCGTACCGTGTGATTGTCGCGGCCGTCGATGCGGGGTTCGCCGGCGATGATCCGGCCACGGACCACTTTCTTCTCGAGCTTCTTGAACAGCTCGTTGACCAGATTGGCACCGACTCCGGCGGCTTCATCGACGAACCGGGCGAGGCAGGCATCGCGCACCTGCGCGATCCGCGTTTGGCGCTCCTGCTTGACCGTGATCCGGTAGGCAGCCGCCAAGTCTTCGCCCACCTGCTCGCTCATCGCCCCATAGAGGGCACTGCGATCGGCGGGCGGGGGCAGTTCCCAGCGCGGCTTGCCGGCATCGCGCACCAGCTCGTCGATGACCTGGATCACCGCCTGCATTTCCTGATGGCCGTAGAGCACCGCGCCCAGCATCAGGTCTTCGGGCAACTCCCGCGCCTCCGACTCGACCATCAACACCGCATCGCGGGTACCCGCGACCACCATGTCGAGCAGCGAATCCTTGAGTTCCGCATAGCGCGGATTGAGCAGATAGCCTTGCTCCGGATGATAGCCAACCCGCGCGGCGCCGATCGGGCCGTCGAACGGAATCCCCGAGATGGCCAGCGCCGCGGAACAGCCGATCAAGGCCGCGATGTCGGGATCGACGTCGCGATCCGCGGACATCACCGTAGCGATCACCTGGACTTCGTTGCGAAAGCCCTCCGGAAACAGCGGCCGCAAGGGGCGGTCGATCAGCCTGCTGGTCAGCGTCTCCTTCTCGCTGGGGCGGCCTTCGCGGCGAAAGAAACCGCCCGGAATGCGGCCCGTCGCATAGGTTTTTTCCTGGTAGTTCACCGTCAGCGGGAAAAAATCCTGGCCCTCGCGTACCTCCCGGGCACCGACCACGGTGCACAGGACCACGGTGTTGTCCATGCTGCACAGCACCGCCCCGGTGGCTTGCCGGGCGATGCGCCCAGTCTCCAACGAAACTTCGTGCTGGCCGTATTTGAAAGTCTTCTTTACCAAATTCACTGGGTCACCTGTATGGTTGTGGCGGCGGCCGAAGCCGCCGCCCGGCAAATGCTCAACGGCGCAGGCCGAGCTTGACGATCAGTTTTCGATAACGCTCGATGTCCTTGCGCTTGAGGTAATCGAGCAGCTTGCGGCGCTGGTTGACCATGCGGATCAGGCCGCGGCGGGAGTGATGATCCTTGCCATGCTCCTTGAAATGCTGCTGGAGCTTGTCGATGTTGGCGCTCAATAGCGCCACCTGAACCTCCGGCGACCCGGTGTCGCTTTCGGCGACGGCGTTGTCCCGAATGACCGCTGCTTTCTCTTGTGCACTCAGTGCCATGGCTTGCTCTCCAATATGCAAGTGGATAGGGGCCGACCCGCGCATATTTACAGGCCGCCCAGGGTTGCCGCGACTGCCCTATGCCGTCGCGGGTATTGCTCGCTGTTCCACGCCGCCCACCAGGCGGTGCGGCTTGATCCGTCCATCGCCGAGGCTCTGCCCGAGCCCCAGAAACTGGTCCGGCGCGCGAAACACCCGAACCAGTTCGCCGCGATCGAGGTCGCCGCGCAGCGCCTCGGGGACCGCGACCGCCTGGCCGCGGACAAAATACCACGCCAGGTTACCGGTGAGTTCGAGCCGAGGCCGATCGGCAACCGCGGCATCCGCGGGCAACAGCAGGGCATCCAGCTCCGCGGTATCGAACAGCGTCGAGACGCACTCCAGGGTGATAGCCTCCGCTTCGCCGAAGGGGCCCGCGGCGGTTCGCCGCAAGCGGGTCACGTGGGCGCCACAACCCAGCACCGCGCCGAGATCCTCTGCGAGGGAACGCACATAGGTACCCTTGCTGCAATGGATCGACACCTCGATTTCGGGGTGAACCCCGGGGCGAAAGACATCGATCCGGAATTCGTGGATGCGCACTTCCCGCGCCGCGCGCTCCACCGTAATGCCCTGGCGCGCCAACTCGTAGAGCGGGCGCCCGTTCTGCTTGAGCGCCGAGTACATGGAGGGAACCTGGGCAATGGCGCCCCGAAAGCCGGCCGCCGCCGCCTCGACGGCGGCGAGGTCGAGGTGTTCGGCCGGACTCTCGGCGACCACTTCGCCCTGCGCATCGCCGGTGGTGGTGGCAACACCCAGGCGGAAGGTCGCGGCATACGCCTTGTCCGCCATGAGCAGGAATTGGGTGAACTTGGTCGCTTCGCCAAAGCAGATCGGCAGCACGCCGGTGGCCAATGGATCCAGGCTGCCGGTATGGCCAGCCTTGGCGGCACCGAACAGGCGCTTGACAGTCTGCAATGCCTCGTTGGACGTCGGACCCGCCGGCTTGTCCAGAACCAGGATACCGTCGATCGCACGGCCGCGTCGCGACCGCCCCATCAGTCCGTTTCCTCCCGCTGCTTGCTGTCGCTGGCCAATGCCAGATCGATCAGCGCCGCCAACCGCTGCCCGCGATCCCCGGAGGCGTCGAAGATGAATCGCAATTTGGGAATGGCGCGCATCCGCACCAGATCGCCGAGGCGAACGCGCAGAAACCCGGCGGCACCATTGAGTGCGGCCAGCGCCAGATCGCGGCCAGCCACATCCTCGACGCCGATGAAGGTCACGAACACCTTGGCGCTGCTCAGGTCGCGGCTGACCTCGACCCCGGTGATATTGACCATGCCCACCCGCGGATCCTTGAGCTCGGTCCGCAACAGGTCGGCCAGCTCACGCTGCAGGGCATCGGCGACGCGCTCGCTGCGCTGGAATTCCCTGGGCATCTCACCACCCCATCACAGCTGCCGCGCGATCTGCTTGACTTCGTAGACCTCGATCTGATCGCCCGGCCGCACGTCGTTGTAGCCCTTCACGCCGACCCCGCATTCGGTCCCCGCCCGAACCTCGGAGACGTCGTCCTTGAAGCGGCGCAACGACTCCAGTTCGCCGGAAAAGATCACCACGTTGTCGCGCAGGACGCGGATGGGCTTGTTGCGATGCAACGCGCCCTCGACCACCAGACAACCCGCCACCTGACCGAATTTCGGCGAGCGGAAGACTTCGCGGACCTCGGCGATGCCGACGATCTCTTCCCGGACTTCGGGCGCCAACATCCCTGACAGCGCCTGCTTGACGTCGTCGAGCAGGTTGTAGATCACGCTGTAGTAGCGGATCTCGACGCCCTCGGCCTCCGCCAGCCGCCGGGTCGCAGCATCGGCGCGGACGTTGAATCCCATCACCACCGCCCCGGTGGTGACCGCGAGGTGGATATCCGATTCGGTCAAACCGCCGATACCGGAACTGACGATGTTCACGCCGACCTCGTCCGTGGCGAAATCGTTGAGCGCGGCCACCAGCGCCTCCAGGGAGCCCCGTACATCGGCCTTGATGACGATCGGCAACACCTTGCGCGCCTTGCCTTCAAACCCGGCAAAGACGTTCTCGAGCTTGGCCGCCTGCAACCGGGCGACGCGCTCCTCGCGCGCCCGCGCCTGCCGCAACTGAACGATTTCCCGGGCCTTGCGCTCGTCGCTGGTCACATAGAATTCGTCTCCGGCCTGCGGCGGCACATCGAGGCCGAGCACTTCCACCGGCATGGATGGACCCACCTCGTCCACCGCCGCGCCAGCGTCGCCGATCATCGCCCGAACCTTGCCGATGCTCTCTCCAGCCAGTATGAAATCGCCCTGCCGGAGGGTCCCCGCCTGGACCAGCAGCGTCGCCACGACGCCACGGGCGCGATCCAGCCGCGCCTCGATCACCACGCCGCGGGCGGGCACCTCGACGGGGGCCTTCAACTCCAGGACCTCGGCTTGCAACAAGATCGCCTCCAGCAGCGCCTCGATACCCTCGCCAGTGTGAGCGGAAACGCGCACACACTGGGTATCGCCGCCCCATTCTTCGGGCACGACCTCGAGGCCGGCCAGTTCGTTGAGCACTTGATCTGGGTTGGCGCCCGGCTTGTCGATCTTGTTGATGGCAACCACCAGCGGAACACCGGCCGCACGGGCGTGTTCGATGGCCTCCTTGGTTTGCGGCATCACACCGTCATCCGCCGCGACCACCAGGATCACCACATCCGTCGCCTTGGCGCCACGAGCTCGCATGGCGGTAAACGCAGCGTGTCCCGGCGTATCCAGAAAGGTGACGCTGCCGCCGGGCGTATCGACGTGATAGGCGCCGATATGCTGGGTGATACCCCCGGCCTCGCCCGAGGCGACGCGGGTCTTGCGGATGTAGTCGAGCAACGAGGTCTTGCCGTGATCGACGTGTCCCATGACGGTGACCACGGGCGCCCGGGGCAGGGCCTCGGCAGTCGCAATGGCGAGCTTTTCCCGCAGCTCTTCCTCGACCGCGACCTCGCGGGACGCGACCAATACCGCCTTGTGCCCCAACTCCTCCACCACCAAGGCTGCGGTATCGCGATCGATGGACTGATTGATGGTGGCCATGGTGCCCATCTTCATCAGTTCACGAATCACCACGTTTACCTTGACTGCCAACTTTTGTGCCAAATCGGCAACGACGATCTGTTCCGGAATCTCTACTTCGCGCACGATCTTTCCGACAGGCTTCTGAAACACATGGATGTTGGGCGCGCTGACGGCCGGCCGGGCCGATTGCAGCCGCGGTTTCCGGTCCTCGTCGCCCTCGTCGACGAGCGCCTCCAGGGAACTCTCGCCGCGTTGCTTGCGTTGGCCCTTAAGCGGCTTTTTCTTCTTCGGCTTGTCATCTTCGGCTTCGCCGGGCTCCGCTTCCCGCTTGTCGCGCTTGCGGCCGCCTTTGCCATCGCCTAGCGGCGGCTCGCCCGGCACCGCCACGGCGACTTCCGCCACGGACACCGCTTCCACCGCCGGTTCCTCGCGCTGCCGCTTTTCTGCCGCTTCGGCAGCCCGCTGTTCCTCGGCCCGGCGTCGCGCCTCTATGGCGGCGATGCGCTTTGCCTCCGGATCCATAATAACCGTCGGTTCCGGCCGAGGCTTGACCACCACCGGCGGCTCCGCCAGAACCTTGGCCGGCGCGGTGGCATCCTCCGCGACCTCATCTTTCTTCACGTAAGTGCGCTTTTTTCGGACTTCGACATTGACCGTCCGCTTGCCGGCGCCCACCTTCAGCGTACTCACGGTCTTGCGCCGCAAGGTGATCTTGCGCGGCTCCTGAGCCTCCTCACCGTGGAGCCCCTTGAGATAGACGAGCAATTTTTGCTTATCTTCGTCGTTGACCACTTGCTCCGCCGACTCGTGCGGAAGTCCGGCCGCGCGCATCTGCCGCAACAGACGATCGATCGGGGCATCGACGACTTTGGCGAGTTCACTGACAGTCAATTCAGCCATGGGATAGATTCCTCGCTCGCGACCCGGCCAGTCAGGCTTCGTCCTTCTCAAACCAGGGGGCACGGGCGGTCATGATCAACTCGGCTGCCCGCTCGGGAGCCATGTCTTCGATCCCCAGCAGATCATCCACCGACTGCTCGGCCAGATCCTCCATCGACACGATTCCGCGCGCGGCCAATTTGTGGGCCAGGGTCTTGTCCATTCCGGACATGGCCAGCAGATCCTCGGCGGGCGAGGCCTCGGCCAATTCCTCTTCAGAAGCCAACGCCCGGGTCAACAGGGCATCCTTGGCCCGCGCCCGGAGTTCTTCGGCGATCTCTTCGTCGAAGCCCTCGATCCCGGCCAACTCCTCCAAGGGAACGTAGGCGACCTCCTCGAGGGTGGAAAAGCCCTCCTCCACCAGCACCGTGGCGACATCCTCGTCGATGTCGAGTCGCTCCATGAACTGCTCGATGGTGCTGCCGGCCTCCTCCTGCTGCTTGGCCTGAATCTCGTCAACGCTCATGACGTTGATGTTCCAGCCAGTCAATTCGGATGCCAAACGTACGTTCTGTCCACCGCGGCCAATGGCCTGGGCAAGATTATCGGCGGCCACCGCCACGTCCATGGTGTGGCTGTCCTCGTCGACGATGATCGACTCGACCTCCGCGGGCGCCATGGCATTGATGACCAGCTGCGCCGGGTTGTCATCCCAGAGCACGATATCGATGCGCTCGCCGTCGAGCTCCCCGGATACGGCCTGGACGCGCGCACCCCGCATACCGACACAGGCACCAATGGGATCAATGCGGCCGTCGTTGGTCTTCACCGCGATCTTGGCGCGCGCCCCCGGATCGCGAGCAGCGGCCCGAATCTCGATGACCTGCTCGGCGATTTCCGGGACTTCGATGCGAAACAACTGGATGAGCATTGCGGAACACTTGCGGCTCAACAGCAACACTGGGCCGCGGCCGTCCAGATTGATTCCAGTCAGAACTGCTCGCACGCGATCGTTGATGCGAAACACCTCGCGCCCGACCAGTTCCTCGCGCGGCAGCAAACCTTCGGCATTGTTGCCAAGGTCGACTATGCTGTGATCACGGGTCACTTTCTTCACGATGCCCGCGAGCAGCTCGCCAACGCGGTGCTCGTACTGCTTGGCCACCAGCGCGCGCTCGGCATCGCGCACTTTCTGTACGATCACCTGCTTGGCGGCCTGCGCCGCAATGCGGCCAAATTCCGCGTTTTCGATCTGCTCTTCGTAGATATCCCCGGCTTTCAACGCCGGATCGACCTCGTGGGCCTCCTCGAGCGTCAACTGGGTACCCAATTCGGCAAGCTCCTCATCGCTGACCACCTGCCACCAGCGAAACGTCTGGTAATCGCCGGTGCGTCGGTCAATGGTCACCCGGATATTGGAGTTCTCGTCGAAGCGCTTTTTGGTCGCCATGGCGAGCGCCTGCTCCATCGCTTCGAAAATGACGTTTTCGCCCACGCCCTTTTCGTTGGACACAGCCTCTGCAACCAGCAGGATCTCTTTGTTCATCCCAATGCTCTCACGCGTTTCCGTCAAACCTGGGCACCAGATTCGCCCGTTCGATATCGGCCAGCGGAAACAGATACTCGTGCTCACCACTGACC
Organism: Pseudomonadales bacterium; assembly: GCA_020847115.1. GTDB lineage: Bacteria > Pseudomonadota > Gammaproteobacteria > Pseudomonadales > Porticoccaceae > JAGPUQ01. The sequence continues at coordinate 24,525 of JADLCO010000159.1, forward strand.
AAGGTGATCTCGTCGTCCCCTACTTCCGCCAGGGTTCCCTGATACTTGCGGCGACCCTCGAAGGCCTTGCGCAGCCGGACAGCGATATCCCAGCCCACGAAGCGCCGGAATTGTTCCTGGTGATACAGCGGTCGGTCCAGCCCCGGAGAGGAAACCTCCAGCGTGTATTCACCGCGAATCGGGTTTTCGACGTCGAGCACACTGTCGAGTTGGCGACTCACACGCTCGCAATCATCGATATCTACCCCATCCTGCTTGTCGATGTACACGCGCAGCAGTTGCTGCCGGCCGGCAACGGACACTTCGATACCCCAAAGCTCGCAACCGAACGACCGCACAATGGGCTCTACGAGAGCTTGCAACCTGTCATCCCGCCACATCGGTTATCCATGCATTTTCGCGCGGCATCTTGGACCTGCAGCACCGCAAATTTTCTCAACCGCCAGAAAACAAAAAGCCCCTGAAACCAGGGGCCTTCGATCCGCCTTGACAGGCGCATTGTGGTAGCGGGGGCAGGATTTGAACCTACGACCTTCGGGTTATGAGCCCGACGAGCTACCAGGCTGCTCCACCCCGCATCAACAAAACAACTCCCGTCTTCCGCAACCTCCGCAAGACGCCCCCATTATGGCCCTGACAAGCTTCATCATGAGGGGCGCAGATTATAAAAGGAGATCTTCGTTCCGGTCAACAAAAACCACCCCTCCCAGCGAAACCCGGCTCGGCACGGGCACCGAGACGTCAGCGTCGACATCCGGCCGCGCCCAACGCGGACGCTAAGGGTCCACCCGTGTAATCCATGGTGCCCAAGGCCGGACTTGAACCGGCACGGCTTGCGCCACTACCCCCTCAAGATAGCGTGTCTACCAATTCCACCACTTGGGCAAAACCTTTCTCTGCGGCGCCGCTACGGCAGAAGTCACATCCCACCGCTGCCCCTGGCTCAGGGCTTGGCGGCGCCGGCCGCGTCCACGCCGCTCCCCTTCGAATCGACCTCCGGGATGTCGTCAGCGGGCTTTGGCGTATTCGGAGCCTGCGGAACATCGGCTGGAATCTCCCCGCCTTCCGTTACTCGCGGAACCTCCCCGCCGGCGGATCCGGCCTCCTCGATCAGCCGCAGCTCGGGGGTCAATGCACCCGCACTTCCCGCTTTGTTCTTGGCCAGCAGCGCCAATCCGAAGCTGGTCAAGAAAAACAACAGCGCGAGGATCGCCGTCACCCGGCTGAAAAAATTCCAGCTGCCGGCACTGCCGAACAGGGTCTGGGAGGCTCCCGCCCCGAACGAGGCGCCAGCCTCGGCACCCTTGCCCTGCTGCAACAGCACGAACGCGATGATCGCCACTGCGATCAGAATGTGCAACAAAATGATCAGGGTTTCCATCAAGCCTTCGCCGCCAATGCGCAAATTGCCGTGAACTCGCCGACGCGCAGGGATGCGCCCCCGACCAACACGCCGTCGACGTCCGGCTGCACCATCAATTCCGCCACATTTTCCGCCATCACGCTGCCACCATACAGGATCGGCACCTCGCCGCCGAGCGCCCCCAGCGCCTCGCGAATCCAGCGATGCGCCTGCTGCGCGTCATCGGGGCTCGCCGCATTGCCGGTACCGATCGCCCAGACCGGCTCGTAGGCGACCACCAATCCGGCCAGCTGTTCCGTCTCGCGTCCGCCGACCAAACCGGCGGCGGCGAGCTGGCTCAGCAGCACCGACCGCGTCTCCCCAAGCTGCCGCTGTTCGGCGTCCTCGCCGAGGCAAAGCACGGGCTTCAAGCCCGCCCGCAGCGTCGCGGCCAGCTGCCCTGCAACCCGTTTCCCGTCGCCGAACAGTGCGCGCCGCTCCGAGTGGCCGATCAGCACATAATCGCAACCGATGTCGGCGAGCATGGCCGCACCGACCTCGCCGGTATAGGCGCCGCTTTCGTATTCGCTCACATGCTGTGCGCCAATCCGTAACCCGACGGCCGAGGTACGCGGGGCAACTTCCGCCAAATAGACGAACGGCGGACAGACGACGACCTCTACCCCGGACTGCCGGCCAAGCGGCTCGATGCCATCCAACACCTGCGCGATCGAGCGCCTGGAACCGTTCATCTTCCAGTTGCCGATCACCAAGGGCTTGCGCATTGCTCGCATCGAAAAGGCCGCGAATGGTAGCCAGTTTGGCTACCGTTAACAAGGAAAAT
>JADLCO010000160.1 GCA_020847115.1 Pseudomonadales bacterium
CTGGGGGTGGGCGAGGCCCTGGTCTCGGTGCTCGACGCACGCGGCAGCCCGACGCCGGTGGAACCCACGCGGATTTATCCGCCGCACTCGCGGCTGGGTCCGCTGACCGATGCCGAACGCGCCGAGCAGCTCGCCCGCTCGCCATTGGCCGGGCGTTACGACCAATTGCTCGATCGCGAATCCGCCCATGAACTGCTGGCGCAACGCACGCAGCGCGACGCGGCTGCGGCCATCGACCCGGAGCCGGGGCCGCCCGCCGGGCGCGGACGGCAGCGGGAAACCCTGCTCGAGGCCACAGCCAAGAGCGCGCTGCGCGCCGTCGGCAGCCAGTTGGGGCGCCAGCTGGTGCGCGGGGTGCTGGGTTCGTTGCTCGGCGGGCGCCGGCGCTGACATCCCGCGTCGCCTTGCACGGGATGCCGGGATGACCCGGCTGCGGCTTTGGCGGACAATCGCCGGCGTTTTGGGGCCAGCCGGAGAGCCGCGACGTGTTTGACTGGATTGCCGACCCCCAGGCCTGGATGGCCCTGGCGACCCTGACCGCCCTGGAGATCGTGCTCGGCATCGACAACATCATCTTCCTGACGATCCTGGTGCAGCGGTTGCCCCGGGAGCATCAGCGCTCGGCGCGGCTGATCGGCCTGTCGCTGGCGCTGATCCTGCGCCTGGTCCTGCTGGCCTCGCTGGCCTGGATCGTCAAGCTCACTGCCGAGCTGTTCACCGTGCTGGGGCAGGGCATCTCCGGGCGGGACCTGGTGCTGATCCTGGGCGGGCTGTTCCTGCTGGTGAAGGCGACCATGGAGATCGGCCACGAGATGGAGGAGACGGATCCGGCCCACCTGCCGGATGCGCCGGTGCCCCCGGGGCGCGCCAGCTACCCGCTGATGCTGGTGCAGATCGCGCTGCTCGACCTGGTGTTCTCGCTGGATTCGGTGATCACCGCGGTGGGCATGGCCGATCACCTGCCGGTGATGATCATCGCGGTGGTGATCGCGATCCTGTTCATGATGGCGTTCGCCGGATCGGTGGGAGAATTCATCACCCGCCACCCCAGTCTGAAGATGCTGGCGCTGGCCTTCCTGGTGCTGATCGGCACCGCGCTGGTGGCCGACGGCCTCGAATTCCACATACCCAAGGGCTACATCTACTTCGCCATGGCGTTCAGTTTTGCGGTGGAATTGCTCAACCAGCGGGTGCGGGCGCGCCGCGCGCGGCGGCGGGGTAGCTCGTGACCGACGTGATCGCGACTTTCCCCGCGGCCTTCGTGCTGCTGCTGGTGGTGATCGATCCCTTCGGCCTGACGCCGATGTTTTCGGCCCTCACCGCAGGTAAGCCACCGGTTGAACGGCGCCGCACCGCGGTCAAGGCGGTGGCGATCGCCGCGCTGATCCTGACCCTGTTCGTGTTCACCGGCAGCCTGCTGTTCGACTATCTGGGCATCGGCATGGCGGCGTTTCGCATCGCCGGGGGAGGGCTGCTATTCCTGATCGCCGTGGACATGCTGTTCGTGCGCCACACCGGCCTCACCTCCACCACCCTGCGCGAGCGCAGCGAGGCGGCGCGGCGCGACGATGTGGCGGTGTTCCCGCTGGCGATTCCACTGATCGCCGGCCCCGGCGCCCTGACCACGGTGATGCTGCTGACCCGGGATCAGCCGCTGGTGCAGGTGCTGATGGTGCTGGTCCTGACCCTGGCGGTGCTGGCGATCACCCTGGGGATGTTCCTCGCTGCCGGCCGGGTGGAGCGCCTGCTGGGCGAGACCGGTATCAACGTCATCACCCGACTGCTCGGCATCCTGCTCGCCGCGCTCGCGGTGCAGTTCGCGCTCGACGGCCTGCGCGAGAGCCTGCCCGGGCTGGCGGGCTGAGGGAGCAGGTCCTCAGCGCACCTTCACATCCTGCATCCGCCGGTGCAGGCGGGCGGTGTCGTCGGCGCTGGGCTTGCCGTACTGCGTGCAGTGCTTGTTGATGCACTCTAGCAGCGGGTTGCGACGTGCCGCGACCTCAGCGTCGGGCCCGACTGACGTCCAACCCAATCCCGGTGCTGTCGAGGTGTACAAGCCGGATTGATCGTTCACCCACTGTTGCAGCAACTCCGGCTCCACCTGGTGAATCGCCGTCACCGCCACCACCTGCTCTTCGGCCATGGGTTCGCGCTGCGCGCCCTCGGCGCTCAACCGTTCGTACAGGGCCATCAGGCGTGCCCTGTTGGCGAAGCGTTTCACCCCGCGCGGCGTCGGGTCGTATTGCACCAGCGCCGGGTGCCACAGTCGCAGCGCTGTAACAAAGGCCTTGCTGTCGACGGTGCGCTCGGCGCCGCCCAGCGCCCGGCTCACACGGCCCGACAGGCGGGGGAACAGCCGTTGCACCAGCACCAGCAGCAGCGTCAGGATCAGCGCCCCGCCGGCAAGGCCGGCAGTAACCGACGCTGGCACGCGCGGGGCGGTGGTGAGCATGGGCTTATCGACGTCCGCCGACGGCGCCTGCGGCTTCGGCGGCGTGTTGGCCTCGTCAGGTACGGCCGAGCTTGCAGGCGCTGCTGTGCCGGCAGCGGCGGTCGCTTGAACTTGCACGGCAGGTATGTCGAGCGGCTGTTCCGCCGCGCCGAGCGTGCCGTTCATCCAGTTGAAAGCCGGCAGCGCGAGCAGCACAACGCCGACGGCCGCTGCTCCGGTCAACAGCGGCCGCAGCGGCAACCAGCGCCGCGCCGCGCGCCACGCCCGGCCCAGCCAACCCGGCGCATAGTTGGCTGGTGGGTCGTACAGGCGATCGGTCTGCGCCATGCGGTGGGGCACCGGCACCTCAACGTGGATCAGCTTGCGCAGGTAACGACGGGCGTACTCGGCCTTGTCTATCCCGTCGCGGTTGGGGGCGATGCTGCCTTCGATGTGTTCGATGGCCACCCCCAGCACGATGAAGCACTGGCCGATGTCGGTCAGGTAGTTGGTCAGTTCGAGCAGGCTGTTCACGGTCGACGCACTGCACCGGTCGAGGTCGTCCACGAATAGCACCAGTCGGCCATCGAGCGCCTGCGTCAGCAGGGCGAACTCGGTGCGGTAGTGTTCGATCAGCCCCGTGGGCTCTTTTTCGTCCGTCGCTTGCCCGGTCAGTCGATTCACCAGGCCATTCAAGGGCCGCAGCAGCTGGAATCCGTAAACCGACAGCCCCTTGGTCAGCAGCAGCGCGAGCAGTGGCCCCAGCGACAGCAGCAGCCACTCCATCCGCGGCAGCAGGGGCGGTGGGGGCAGCGGCGGCGCCACCTTGCTCAGATGTCGGCGTTCGTCGACGGTGAGGGTGAGCCCGGAGTGCCTGTCGATGGTGGCGAACAGCTGCTCGGGGTGGTCGAACACACAACGCAGCGCCGGTGGCACCGGCCGTGGATCGCGACAGCTCGTGTCGGCACCGCCACCGCCGCCGGACACCAGCGCTGTGCGCAGGTACTCGAACAGCTCTTGCCTCACAGGCAGACCGCCGCCCTCAGCAGGTTGGACAGCTGCCGCACCCGGAGCGGGGAGGGATGCCGTCGTGGTATTCCCGACAGGGGCCACATTTGATGCGGCGACGGCCGCCGTTGTGCTTCCAGTCGCGTCAGCACTCGCTGGCGCGACCGGCGTCAGCCGCCCGAGCGATTCCGGCGTCAGCCGCACACGGTGTTTGCCCAGCAAGTGGTGGCCAGCCGACCAGCGCAGCCGCTCCCCGCCCGACAGCGCAATGCCCTCGTAGGTGTATTCGCGCACAAAGTCCTGCCCGGCCACCAGCAGACCAAACAGCATCACCGGCAGGGCGAGCCGATAGGCCCCACCGCGGCCCCACAGCAGCCGCCAGCGCACCCGCAGCGCGGCGATCGCCTCGCGGCTGAACAGGCTCGGCATCGCCTGCTTGCGGATCACGTTGAACAGCGCGCTCATCGGCCGGCCTTCCTGCTGGTGATGCCAGGCGTTGAACCAGGCGGTGCGAAAGCCAGCCTGCTCCAGGTCGCGCTTGAGCATGCGCATGATCGACGACTTGCCCTGCCCCCACTCGCCGGTGATGGCCAGCGTCAAATGCGGCTCGGTGGCGGCGTTGCGGATAAAGCCGGACAGCGCCTGCACCGTCGGCCGGTAGTTCAGGCGGTCCTGCGCCAGATCCTCCACCGGCCGGTCGGCCCACAGCGAGCCGGTCGCCTGGCTGTGGCTGGGGCCTGCCCGGTCGCCCGCCGCCGCGGGGCGGAACTGGCCACGCGCACCCAGCAGCGCGCCCGCCAGGCCTAGCAGCAACAGCGCCGCCCAGTACCAGGGCGGCAGGCCAATGCGCGGCTGCGCCACGGCCCGCCAGCTGGCGCCGCCGTCGCGGGTGGCGATGACCGTGCCGCCATAGCCCACCGCCCAGCCGCGCTGGCCGTCCGCGGCGAAGGTGATGTTGCTGAGCTCCGCCTGCGTGCCGCTCGCCTGCGCCTGCCAGCTGGCGCCGCCGTCGCGGGTGGCGATGACGGTGCCGTGGTCACCCACCGCCCAGCCGCGCTGGCCGTCGGCGGCGAAGCCGATGCTGGTGAGGTGCCGCTGCGTGCCGCTCGCCTGCGGCTGCAAGCTGGCGCCGCCGTCGCGGGTAGCGATGACGGTGCCGTGGTCACCCACCGCCCAGCCGCGCTGGCCGTCGGCGGCGAAGCCGATGCTGCGGAGAA
>JADLCO010000161.1 GCA_020847115.1 Pseudomonadales bacterium
ATCCCGGCGGTGCTGCCGACGCGGATTCCCAACCTGCTGGTCAACGGCTCCTCGGGCATCGCCGTGGGCATGGCCACCAACATTCCGCCGCACAATCTCTCCGAGGTGCTCGCCGCCTGTCTGGCGCTGCTCGACGACCCCGAGATTACCGTGGACCAGCTGATCGAGCTGGTGCCGGGACCGGATTTTCCTACCGCCGGGATCATCAACGGCCGCGCCGGCATCGTCGAGGCCTATCGCACCGGGCGCGGGCGCATCCTCGTGCGCGGCCGCGCGCGGGTCGAACCCATGGAGCGCGGCGACCGCGAGCAAATCGTGATCACCGAGATTCCCTATCAGTTGCAGAAGACGCGGCTGATCGAGCGCATCGCCGAACTGGTCAAGGAGCGCAAGATCGAGGGCATCGCCGAGCTGCGCGACGAGTCCGACAAGGACGGCCTGCGCGTGGTGATCGAGCTCAAGCGCGGTGAGGTCGGCGAGGTGCTGCTCAACCAGCTCTATGCGCAAACCCAACTCGAGACCGTGTTCGGCATCAACATGGTGACGCTGGTCAACGGCGAACCCCGGTTGCTCGATCTCAAGTCAATGCTCGATGCCTTCCTCCGCCACCGGCGCGAGGTGGTCACTCGCCGCACCTTGTATCTGCTGCGCCAGGCGCGCGAGCGCGGCCATGTGCTCGAAGGTCTGGCAGTGGCGATCGCCAACATCGATCCGGTGATCGAGCTGATCAAGGCGTCGTCGAGCCCCACCGAAGCGCGCGAGGCGCTGATCGCGCGCGCCTGGGATGCGGCGGCGGTGATGCCGTTTCTCACCGCGGCTGGGCACGACGCGAGCCGTCCCGAGGGTGTGGATCCGCGCTCCGGGCTGCATGAGGACGGCTACCATCTGTCCGACGCACAGGCCCGCGCCATCCTCGAGCTGCGCCTCCACCGCCTCACCGGCATGGAGCACGCCAAGTTGCTCGAGGAATACCAGGAAAAGCTCGACGAGATCCGCTCGTACCTGGAGATCCTGGAGGATCCCGAGCGGCTGAAAGCGGTTATTCTCGAGGAATTGCAGGAGGGCGATCGCGATTTCGGCGATCGGCGGCGCACGGAAATCATCGCCTCCCAGCTCGATCTGACCGCCGAGGATCTGATCCCCGAAGAAGAGCGGGTGGTGACCATCTCCCACGCCGGCTATGCCAAGAGTCAGCCGCTGGTCGATTACCAGGCGCAGCGGCGCGGCGGTACCGGACGCTCGGCCACCGCCGTGAAGGAAGAGGATTTCGTCGAGCGGCTGTTGGTGGCCAACACCCACGCCACCATCCTTTGTTTCACTAGCGCCGGCAAGGTGTACTGGCTCAAGACCTACCAGATCCCCCTCGCCGGGCGCGGCGCCCGCGGCCGCCCGCTGGTCAATCTGCTGCCTCTGGAAGAAGGCGAGCGCGTCACCGCCATCCTGCCGGTGCGCGAGTACCGGGAGGACCAGTTCGTGGTCATGGCCACCGCTGCCGGAGTCATCAAGAAGGTTTCACTGGAGGCGTTCTCGCGACCGCGCAGCGTCGGTCTGCGCGCGGTCGATCTGGATCCTGGCGACCGCCTGATTGGCACTGCCATCACCGATGGCCAGCGCGACGTGATGCTGTTTTCCAGCGCCGGCAAGGTGGTGCGTTTCAACGAAGAGGACGTGCGGCCGATGGGGCGCACGGCGCGAGGCGTGCGCGGCATGCGTCTGCCGGGGGACGAGCGCGTGATCGCCCTGATCATTCCCGAACCTGGCCAGCGTGTGCTCTGCGTCAGTGCCAATGGTTACGGCAAGCGCACCGACCTCGGCGAATTCCCGGTTCACAATCGCGGCGGCCAGGGCGTCATCGCCATGCAGACCTCGGCACGCAACGGCGGGCTGGTGGGGGCAGTGCAGGTGGCCGACGGCGATGAGATCATGCTGATCTCCGATCAAGGCACCCTGGTGCGGACCCGCGTCGATGAGGTGTCGGTGCTCGGCCGCAATACCCAGGGCGTGCGCTTGATCCGGGTGCGCGACGGCGAACAGCTGGTGGGAGTGGCGGTGATCAGCGACGACGGCGAGCGAGCGGAGAGCTGAAATGAGCGAGGCTCCGAACGGAGACGACGCACTGGCCGCACTGCGCCAGCGCATCGATGCCATCGACCAGCAGTTGCTGGAACTGCTGAGTGCCCGCGCGCGCGCCGCCCAGGAGGTCGCTGCGGTGAAGATAGCGCGCGGCGATATCCACTTCTACCGGCCGGAGCGCGAAGCGCAGGTGCTGCGCGCGGTCAAGGAGCGCAACCCGGGGCCGCTCGCCGGCGAGGAAGTGGCGCGCCTCTTCCGCGAGATCATGTCCGCCTGTCTAGCGCTGGAACAGCCCATCAAGGTGGCATTTCTGGGGCCCGAGGGCACCTTCACTCAGGCGGCCGCGGTCAAGCATTTCGGGCATTCGGCGGTTGCCGTGCCGCTGCCGGCGATCGACGAGGTGTTTCGCGAGGTGGCCGCCGCCGCCGCCGATTACGGCGTGGTGCCGGTGGAGAATTCCACCGAGGGCGTGGTCAACCATACCCTCGACAGCTTTTTCGACTCCAGTCTGCAAATTTGTGGCGAGGTCGAGCTGCGCATCCACCACCATCTGTTGATCGGCCCCAATACCCGGGCCGATGCCATCAGCCGCGTGTACTCCCATCCCCAGTCGCTGGCGCAGTGCCGCAAATGGCTGGACGCGCATCTGCCGCGGGTCGAACGCCTCACCCTCAACAGCAACGCCGAGGCCGCGCGGCGGGTAGCCGGCGAATGGAATTCGGCGGCCATCGCCGGTGCCATGGCGGAAACGCTGTACGGCCTCACCCGCTTGCACAGCAATATCGAAGACGAGCCGGACAACACCACGCGTTTTCTGATCATCGGCCGCGAAGCGGTGGCCCCGAGCGGCGACGACAAGACCTCGATCATGGTGTCGGTGAAGAACGAGCCGGGGGCGCTGTACCGGCTGCTCGAACCCTTTCAGCGGCAGGGTATCGATCTGACCCGCATCGAAACCCGGCCGTCGCGGGCGCGCAAGTGGAGCTATGTGTTCTTCATCGATTTTTCCGGACACAGCACCGATGAGATCGTGCGTCGCACCCTGGATGCCATTGCGCCCACCGTAGTCGAGTTGCGGGTACTGGGCTCTTATCCCCGTGCGGTGCTTTGAGCCCATGGCAGCGGGGTCCGGGGCGCTGCTGCAACCGCGGCCGAGGCTCGGCGAGCGACTGTTGATCGTCGGTCTCGGCCTGATGGGCGGCAGCCTCGCACTCGCCGCGCGCCGCACGGGGTTGTTCGCCCAGGTCATCGGCCATTCGCGCAGCGCGGCCACCCTGGCGCAGGGCCTCAGCGAGGGCGTGATCGATCGCGCGGCGCCGGAGCTGCCGGCGGCGCTCGCGGAGTTGGCGGCCGGCGATGTGGTGGTGATCTGCGTACCCACCCTCAGCTTGCCGGCCGTGCTTGCCGTGGTGCGCGAACATGCCGAGCCAGAGGTTACGGTGACCGATGTGGCGAGCGTCAAGGGCAGCGTGGTCGCGGCGGCGCGTGCCGTCTATGGCGGGGTGCCGCCGCAGTTGGTGCCGGGGCATCCCATCGCCGGCTCGGAGAAAAGCGGCGTCGGGGCGGCGCGGGCGGAACTGTTCATCCATCACGAGGTCATCCTCACGCCGCTGGCTGAAACCGATCCCGGACATCTGGCGCGGGTGCGGGGGCTCTGGGAGAGCGCCGGTGCGCGGGTGAGCGAGATGACGCCGCAGGATCACGACGCAGTGCTTGCGGCGACCAGCCATCTGCCGCACATGCTGGCCTTCGGGCTGGTCGATGCGCTGGCCGGGGGGGCGCAGAACCGGGAAATCTTTCGCTATGCGGCCGGCGGTTTTCGCGACTTCACCCGCATCGCCGGCTCCGATCCGGTGATGTGGCGCGATATCGCCTTGGCCAACCGCGAGGCCCTGCTCAAAGCCCTCGATTACTTTACCGGCAGGCTGGGTGCGTTGCGCGCAGCCATCGCCGCGCAGGACGGCGACGTGCTCGCCGGGATCTTCACCCGCGCCCAGGCTGCGCGCCGCCATTTCGAGGTCATGCAGGAGAGCAAACCCTATATGAACGCAGCGCCACGACGCAGTACCTATCGGGTCGCGCCCGGGGGCCGGTTGGTCGGCGACATCCGGGTGCCCGGGGACAAGTCCATCTCCCATCGATCCATCATGCTGGGTTCGTTGGCGGAGGGCGTCACCCGGGTGCTGGGCTTTCTGGAAGGCGAAGACAGTCTCGCCACGCTGCAGGCGTTTCGCGACATGGGCGTTGTCATCGAGGGGCCGGACCATGGCGCACTGGTGATTCACGGCGTCGGCCTGAATGGACTGAAGCGACCCGTCGGGCCCCTGTATCTGGGCAACTCCGGCACCTCCATGCGGTTGCTGGCCGGCTTGCTGGCCGGACAGCCATTCGATGTCACCCTGACCGGCGATGAATCGCTGTCGCGGCGGCCCATGCGGCGGGTGACCGAACCCTTGGCGGCCATGGGTGCCGCCATCGCCACCACCGAGGCCGGTACGCCGCCGTTGCGCATCGAGGGGGGGCGAGCGCTGCACGGGATCCGCTACGATCTGCCGATCGCCAGTGCCCAGGTCAAGTCCTGTCTCCTGTTTGCCGGGTTGCGCGCTGCCGGTGAGACCAGCCTGAGCGAACCCGCGCCCACGCGGGACCACACCGAGCGCATGTTGCAGGGTTTCGGCTATCCGCTGCGCCGCGAGGGCGGCCGCATCATCCTTGCCGGTGGCGGCCGGTTGACCGCCTGCGACTTGCGGGTGCCGGGAGACATCTCCTCGGCGGCGTTTTTCCTTGTTGGCGGGAGCATCGCGCCCGGCTCCGATCTGGTCCTGCGTGGTGTCGGAGTCAATCCGACCCGGGATGGGGTGATCCACATTCTGCGCGCCATGGGCGCGGACATCGAGGTGTTCAACCGGACCGAGACCGGTGGCGAACCCATTGCCGATATCCGCGTTCGCTACGCGCCCCTGCGCGGCATCGAGATCCCGGACCACCTGGTGGCCAACGCCATCGACGAGTTTCCGGCGCTGTTCATCGCCGCTGCCTGCGCGCAGGGAGAGACGGTGTTGCGCGGTGCGGAGGAGCTGCGCGTCAAGGAGAGCGATCGCATCCAGGCGATGGCCGATGGCTTGATCCGGCTCGGCATTGTCGCCGTACCGACCCCGGACGGCATCCGCATCCAGGGTGGGACGCTGGGGTCGGGAATCGTGGACAGTTGCGGCGATCACCGCGTAGCCATGGCCTTTGCTATCGCCGGCCTGCGCGCGACGGGCGAGATCCGTATCCGTGACTGCAGCAACGTCGCGACCTCGTTTCCGAGTTTTCCCGCGCTGGTGCGCAGCCTGGGCCTGACGCTGACCGAAAGCGGGGAATGAACGCCATGGCGGTTCCAGTGATCACCGTGGACGGGCCCAGCGGCGCGGGCAAGGGCACCGTGTGCCTGATCCTCGCGCGGCGCTTGGGATTCCACTATCTCGACAGCGGAGCACTGTATCGGGCGCTCGCGGTAGCGGCGGCGAGGCATCAGGTCGGAGTGGACAACATCCCGGCCCTGGCGGTGCTGGCCGCGCACATGGATGTCTCCTTCGCGATGGAGCCCAGCGATGCCGAGCCGCTGGTCATGTTGGAAGGCGAGACTGTGACGCGCCAGGTGCGCGGCGAGGAGGCCGGACGGCAGGCATCGCGCGTCGCGGCGATTCCCGAGGTGCGCGCGGCATTGCTGCGGCGGCAGCGGGCCTTCGCCCGAGCGCCTGGCCTGGTGGCCGACGGCCGCGACATGGGAACCGTTGTGTTTCCCGATGCACAACTCAAGATATTCCTTACCGCGAGCTCCGAAGAGCGCGCACGCAGGCGACATAAGCAGTTGATTGAAAAAGGAGAAACTGCTACTCTTGCAGAGCTGATCGAAGCCGTTAACGAGCGCGACGAGCGGGACAGAAGCCGCGAGATCGCACCATTGTGCCCCGCGGCAGACGCGTTGCGCCTCGATTCGACCGGGCAGACGATCGACGAAGTGGTCGCCGCGATCTTGGCGGCGGCAAAAGAACGGCTGGCCCTTTAGGAGCATCCGGGGCGCGGCCGGTATGAGGACGGATGTGCGGCGTTCCAGCCTTGGGCCGCGCGATCCGTGATCAAAGTAGACGGCTGCCCGTGCTGGCGGGGGTCGGCGCGTATGCGCACCATTGCGAGCATCCAATCTCATGAGCGAAAGTTTTTCCCAGCTGTTCGAAGAAAGCCTGAAAACCGTCGAAATGGCGCCCGGCACCATCGTCACCGGGGTCGTCATCGACATCGACAAGGACTGGGTTACCATCCATGCCGGTCTGAAATCCGAAGGCATAATCCCACTTAGCCAGTTTCTCGACGAACAAGGGCAACCCACGGTTGCGATCGGTGACGAGGTACAGGTCGCCCTCGAGGCGGTCGAGGATGGTTTCGGTGCGACCCGGTTGTCCCGCGAAAAGGCCCGCCGTGCCGAATCCTGGATGGTGCTGGAATCCGCATTCAAGGACACCAAAACCGTCACCGGTGTGATCAGCGGCAAGGTCAAAGGCGGTTTCACGGTCGATCTCGATGGTGTGCGTGCCTTCCTGCCGGGTTCGCTCGTGGATGTCCGCCCGGTGCGGGAAACCACTCATCTCGAAGACAAACCGCTCGAATTCAAGATCATCAAGCTCGATCAGAAGCGCAACAATGTGGTGGTGTCGCGCCGCGCGGTGATGGAAGCGGCCAACAGCGTCGAGCGTGAAGAACTGCTGCGGACCCTGGAAGAAGGCATGGTCCGCAAGGGTATCGTCAAGAATCTCACCGATTACGGTGCCTTCGTCGACCTCGGCGGCATCGACGGCTTGCTGCACATCACCGACATGTCCTGGAAGCGCGTCAAGCACCCCAGCGAAGTGGTCGAGGTGGGCGATGAAATCGAGGTCAAGGTGCTCAAGTTCGATCGCGAGCGCAACCGCGTGTCGCTCGGACTCAAGCAGTTGGGCGAGGACCCGTGGAGCGACATCGTCGCCCGCTATCCGCGCAATGCCAAAGTGCCGGCCACCGTCACCAACCTCACCGATTACGGCTGTTTCGCCGAGCTCGAGGATGGCGTCGAAGGACTGGTGCACGTCTCCGAGATGGATTGGACCAACAAGAACATCCATCCGTCGAAGGTGGTCCAGATCGGCGATCGCATCGAGGTCATGATCCTGGACATCGACGAGGAGCGCCGGCGGATTTCCTTGGGCATGAAACAATGCCTGCCCAATCCCTGGGAGGAGTTCGGTACCAGGCACGCCAAGAACGAAGTCATCAAGGGCACCATCAAGTCGATCACCGACTTCGGCGTCTTCATCGGCCTGGAAGGAGGTATCGACGGGTTGGTGCACCTATCGGACATTTCCTGGAATCAGCCGGGGGAGGAAGCCGTTCGCAATTTCCACAAGGGCGATGAAATCGAGACGGTGATCCTGGCCATCGATCCCGAGCGCGAGCGCATCTCGCTGGGCATCAAGCAGCTCGAGGGCGACCCGTTCAACTC
>JADLCO010000162.1 GCA_020847115.1 Pseudomonadales bacterium
ATGACCGAAGCGTTTCAGGAATGCCTGGCCGACGCCGGCATCGAGAAGAACCAGATCCAGGCCGCCTGGCAATCCACCGGCATCGACGCCTTCAGCGTTGGCCCGGGTGCCATGCCGCTGTCGATCGCTCTGCGCCTGCCCTACATCCCGGTGACCCGGCTGGAGAACTATTGCGCCAGCGGCACCGAGGCGTTTCGCGCCGCCACCTATGCGGTCGCCTCCGGCGCCTGCGACATTGCGCTCGCCATGGGCTTCGAGAAGCTCAAGGACACCGGCTACGGCGGTCTGCCGCAGCGCTCGCGCGGCGTCACCAACGACATGTTCTACCCGAACCTGTCGGCGCCGGGCATGTTTGCCCAGCTCGCCGCCGGTTATCGCGCCAAATACAAGACCGACAAGACGGATCTCAAGCGGGCCATGGCCCATGTCTCGGTGAAGAGCCACGCCAACGGCGCCAAGAACCCCAAGGCGCACCTGCAGCGGCCGATCACCGAAGAGCAGGCGATGAATGCCGCCATGATCGCCGAGCCCATCGGCCTGTTCGACTGCTGCGGGGTCAGCGACGGCGCCGCCTGCGCCATCGTCACCACGCCGGAGATTGCCCGCAGCCTGGGCAAGAAGGATCTGGTGAGCGTCAAGGCGCTGCAACTGTGCGCCTCCAACGGCGAAGAGGGCGGATTCAGCAACTGGGACGGCTCCTACGTCGCCACCACCCGCATCGCCGCCAAGCGCGCCTACGAGGAAGCCGGCATCAAGGATCCGCGCCGCGAGGTCAGCATGACCGAGGTGCACGACTGCTTCTCGATCACCGAGCTGGTCACCATGGAGGACCTGTTCCTGTCCAAGGATGGCGAGGCGGTCAGGGACGTGCTCGACGGCGTGTTCGATGCCGACGGCGAAGTACCCTGCCAGATCGACGGCGGTCTCAAGTGCTTCGGCCACCCCATCGGCGCCTCTGGCCTGCGCATGATCTACGAGATGTACCTGCAACTCACGGGCCGCGCCGGCGCCCGCCAGTTGGCCGATCCCAAAATCGGTCTGACCCACAACCTGGGCGGTTTTCCGCACCAGAACGTGGTCAGCGTCGCCATCATCGGGCGCTACGACATCTGACCGCGATGCCGCCCACCCCGGGACCGGGGTGGGCCAGGCGGGCGCCACCGGCACCGCCCCGGTTTCTCCGCAGGGTGCCGCAGGTACACCGCGCTGCCGTCTCGACCGTCGCCGAGGAACGTCCATGAACCAGGCTATCGAACAGGGCATTGCCACGCTGATTGCCGGCGGCGCCGGGGCCGATCTGCAACCCGTCGCCGCGGCGCTCGCGCCGGTGCGCGCGCTGGTGGATGCCGCGCTGTGCCATCTGCACCGCCAGTGCAGTCTGGACGGCACCCTGAATGCGGAACTGCTCGACCGCCATCAGCTCGCCTGCTACGAGATCGCCTTCTGTGCCGCCGATCTCGGCGCCGCCGCCGCGGTGCTCGCCTACGGCGAGCGCGTGCGTGACGACGCGCTCGCATCCTGGGCAGCGCTTCAGTTCAGCGTCGAGGCCGCCAAGACGGTGCTCGGCCGGCTCGGCAGCCGCGCTGCGGACTTCGGCCTGACGCCACGGCAGATCGCCGAAGCCGGGCTCGCGTTCGAGGACACCGGGCTGCCGGCGCGCTATCTGTCCGGCGCCGCCATGGCAGAGCTCGGCCGGCGGCTCGGTGCGCGCGAGGGCGATTTCCTGCCCGCCGCGCTGGACGGCGAGAAGGAGATCATCCGCGACACCTTCCGCCGCTTTGCCAGCGGCGTGGTGATGCCGCTCGCCGAGCGCATCCACCGCGAAGATCTGGACGTGCCCGAGGAAATCCTGCAACCCCTGCGCGAGATGGGCTGCTTCGGCATCTCGATTCCCGAGCGCTACCAGGGTCTGCAACCGGACAGTGGCGACGACAGCCTGTACATGATCCTGGTCACCGAGGAGCTGTCGCGCGGCTCGCTCGGCGCCGCCGGCAGCCTGATCACCCGGCCCGAGATCCTGACCCGGGCGCTGATCGCCGGCGGCACCGAGGAGCAGCGGCAGCATTGGCTGCCCCGCGTCGCGAGCGGTGAGACCCTGTGCGCGATCTCGCTGACCGAGCCCGACTACGGCTCCGACCTGGCCGCGGCCAAGTTTCGCGCCACCCGCACCGAGGGCGGCTGGCTGCTCAATGGTGGCAAGACCTGGTGCACCTTTGCCGGCGCCGCGAGCCTGATTTTGGTCCTGGCGCGCACCGGCAGCGATGCCGAGGGTTTTCGCGGCCTGAGCCTGTTTCTGGTGGAGAAGCCGCGCACGCCGGGCCACACCATCGAGGTGATCCAACCCGAGGGTGGTCGGCTCAGTGGCCACGCCATTCCCACGCTCGGCTATCGCGGGATGCATTCGTTCGACCTGTCTTTTGAGGATTATTTCGTGCCCGACGGCGCTCTGCTCGGTGGGGAAGGCGGACTGGGCAAGGGTTTTTACTACACCATGGCCGGGCTCACCGGCGGGCGTCTGCAAACCTCCGCCCGCGCGGCCGGGGTGATGCAGGCGGCCTGCGAACAGGCGCTCGCCTATGCGCGCGAGCGCAAGGTGTTTGCGCAGCCCGTCGCCGACTACCAGCTCACTCAGGTCAAGCTCAGCCGGATGATCGCGACCTTGCAGGCGTCGCGGCAGTTCAGCTATGCAGTGGCGCGGCAGGTCGATGCCGGCGGCGGCAAGATGGAAGCGAGCCTGGTGAAGCTGTTCGCCTGCCGCGCCGCCGAGTGGGTGACCCGCGAGGCGTTGCAGATCCACGGCGGCATGGGCTATGCCGAGGAGATGCCGGTGAGCCGGTATTTCGTCGATGCCCGGGTGCTGTCGATTTTCGAGGGTGCCGAAGAAACGCTCGCCCTCAAGGTGATCGCCCGCGATCTGATTGCGGGTGCCGCGGCCTGACCGTTCCCTATCAACGGACGCCGCACCAGGGATTACATACGACTGACAAGGGGAAAATTCATGAGCAATACCCAACATCTGCAAGGTAAGGGCGTGGTGGTAACCGGCGCCGGGCGCGGCATCGGCCGTGAGATCGCGCTCGCCGTGGCGCGCGCCGGTGGCAAGGTCATCGTCAACGATCTCGACCGCGACGTCGCCGAGGAAGTGGTCGCCGAGATCAAGGCGCTGGGTGGCGAGGCGCTGGCCAACACCGACAGCGTCGCCTCCTGGGAAGGCGCCAACAACATGGTCACCCAGGCGGTGGACCATTTCGGCAACATCGGCGGCGTGGTCAACAACGCCGGCAACCTGCGCGACGTGATCTTCCACAAGATGACCCAGGATGATTTCGACCAGGTCATTGCCGTGCACCTCAAGGGCAGCTTCAACGTGGCCCGCGCCGCGGCCACCCACTTTCGCAATCAGGAGCACGGGGCGGTGGTCAACATGACCTCCACGTCGGGACTGATCGGCAACTTCGGCCAGGCCAACTACGCCGCTGCCAAGGCCGGCATCGCCGCGCTGTCGAAGTCGATCGCCCTCGATATGCAGCGCTACAACGTGCGCTCCAACTGCATCGCGCCCTTCGCCTGGAGCCGGCTGATCGCCACCATCCCCACCGAGACCCCGGATCAGGTGGCGCGCGTCGAGAAACTCAAGAAGATGACCGCTGACAAGGTGGCCATCGTCGCTGCGGCGCTGTTGAGCGATCAGGCCAAACACATCACCGGGCAGATTTTCGCGGTGCGCATGAACGAGATCTTCCTGATGAGCCAGTCGCGGCCGCTGCGCTCGGTCCATGCCGGCGAGGGCTGGACCATCGACAGCATCTTCGAGCGCGCCATGCCGGCGCTGCAGAGCCACTTCTACCCGCTGGATCGCTCCCAGGACGTGTTCAGCTGGGATCCGGTGTAAGCCATGGCCATCGACTACCAGCGGCTCAAGAACCGCCAGTTCCCGGAGATCGTCCACAGTTACAGCGCGCGCGACACCATGCTCTATGCGCTCGGCGTGGGCGTGGGCCACGACCCGCTCGACGAGCGCGCACTCGATTTCGTCTACGAGGCGCGGCTGAAGGCGCTGCCGACGCTGGCCGGGGTGCTGGCCTATCCCGGGTTCTGGCTCAAGGAGCCCGATACCGGCGTGGACTGGACCAAGGTGCTGCACGCCGACCAGGACATCGTCATCCATCGGTCGCTGCCGGCCGAGGGCACCGTCAAGGCAACGACGAAGGTTGATGAGATCATCGACAAGGGGCCGGGGAAGGGCGCGTTCATCTACTCCTCGCGCACCGTGACCGATGCCGCCACCGGCGAACCGCTCGCGACCCTGACTCAGAACACCATGGCCCGCGGCCACGGTGGTTTCGGCGGCAGCACCGCCGCGACGCCGCAGTCTCAGACGATTCCCGAGCGCGCAGCGGATCTCTCCTGTGTGCTGCCGACCCTGCCCCAGGCGGCGCTGATCTACCGGCTTTCCGGCGACTACAACCCGCTGCACGCCGACCCGGCGGTGGCGCGCCAGGGCGGCTTCGAGCGGCCCATCCTGCACGGCATGTGCACCTTCGGCGTCGCCGGCCACGCACTCTTGCGCAGCTGTTGCGATTACGACGTGGCGCGCTTCCGGCGTATCAAGGCGCGCTTCTCGGCGCCGGTCTATCCGGGCGAGACCATCCGCACCGACATCTGGCGGCTGGGGCAGGGCGTCGCCTTCCAGTGCCGGGTGGTGGAGCGCGATCTGGTGGTGATCGACAACGGTTTCGCCGACGTCGGCTGAGGGGGCGCCTTGGACCAGATCCTGTCCGGACTGCGGGTGGTCGAGGGCGCGGCCTTCGTGGCGGCGCCCTCGGGGGCCATGACGCTCGCCCAACTCGGCGCCGACGTGATCCGCTTCGACCTGATCGGCGGCGGCCTCGACTACCGCCGCTGGCCGGTGGACGAGCGCGGCAACAGCCTGTTCTGGGCGGGGCTCAACAAGGGCAAGCGCTCCATCGCGGTGGACTTCCGCAAGCCCGAGGGCCAGGAACTGCTCACCCGGCTGATCGCCGCGCCGGGCGAGGACGCGGGGCTCTTCATCAGCAATTTTCCCGCGCGGGGCTGGCTCTCCTACGACAGCCTGCGCCGCCATCGCGAAGATCTGATCTATGTAAATCTCACCGGCGACCGCCACGGCGGCAGCGCGGTGGATTACACGGTCAATCCCCAGGTGGGCATGCCCTGGCTGACCGGCGACGGCCGCGAGCCGGTCAACCACGTGCTCGCCGCCTGGGATCTGATCACCGGCCAGACGCTGGCACTCGGCCTGCTCGCCGCCGAACGCCACCGCCGCAAGACCGGGCAGGGCCAGCTGGTGAAGCTGGCGCTGGCCGACGTCGCGCTCGCCACCATGGGCCACCTGGGCTATCTCGCCGAGGCCCAGCTGCAGGGCGAGCGCGAGGCCTGCGGCAACTATCTGTTCGGCGCCTACGGCAAGGATTTCGCGACCGCCGACGGCCAGCGCGTCATGGTGGTCGGTCTCACCGGCAATCAATGGAGCGCGCTGCGCAAGGCCACCGGCCTGGGTGCCGAGCTGGATCGCCTCGGCGAGCGGCTTGGGCTCGATCTCAACGCCGAGGGCAACCGCTTCCGCGCCCGCGAGGAGATCAGCGCGCTGTTCGCGCCCTGGTTTGGGGCGCGCGATTTTGCCCAGGTGCGCGCCGCATTGGATGA
>JADLCO010000163.1 GCA_020847115.1 Pseudomonadales bacterium
CATTGTAGCCATGTGCCGGGCGCTTGCCAGCCAGCGCCGGCACCGCCCGCGACCGGTTCTGCCCCGCTGGGCGGACCGACGGGCAGGTCTACGCAAACAACTCCGTGCGCGCGCGCTCGGCCACCGCCGCCACCGCCGGGTGGCGCACGCGCCGCTCGGTGGAGATGGCGTAGAAGCGCTCGCGCACGTCGTCGGTGGCGCCCAGCAGGGCCACGCCGTACTGGCGGGCGATATCGTCGGCCACCACGCTGGGGCTGGCGAAGGCGCCGACGCCGGCCTTGCCGAAGGATTTCATCAGGCTGCTGTCGTCGAATTCGCCGGCAATGTGCGGGCGGATGTCGTGGCGGTCGAGCCAGTGGTCGATGGCCCCGCGCAGCGCGCCGCGCGATGCCGGCAGCAGCAGCGGTACCCGGCCGAGCACCTCCGGGAAGGGTTCTGGATGGCACTCGCGCAGCGCCGGCGCGGCAAAGAACGCGATGCCGGATTCGCCGAGCAGGTGGTTGAAGGCGCGCAGGTCGAGGTCGGCGGCCAGCGGCGTGTCGGCCAGCACCAGGTCGAGCTTGTGCAGCGCCAGATCGGCTGCCAGTTCCTCCAGCGGTCCCTCCCGGCAGCTCAGTTGCACGGCCCGGTCCAGGGCCAGCGCCGGCGCCAGCAGGCGTTGCACCACGACCTTGGACAGGGCATCCACGGCCCCGACGCGAAAGGGCAGAGGCCGATCGACGCTGCGCCCGGTGACCGCGGCCTGCAGCTCCGAGCCCAGGCGACCGATCTCCTGTGCGTACCCGAACACGGTGTGGCCGAGCTCGGTGAGCGCAATGCCGCGCCCGGCCGGCGCGAACAGGCGCCCGCCGAGCGTGCGTTCGAGCGCGCGCAACTGGCCGGTGACGGTCTGCGGGGTCAGGAACAGCACCTTCGCGGCGCCGATCACGCTGCCCTCGCGGGCCACGACCCAGAAGTAATACAGGTGGTTGTAGTTGAGGCCACGCATGGGATTACTCGGAATTATGCTGGCAGTCACCGATTAAAAAATCGATTTTTATTTAGCGCAAGCCTGCCGTACGCTGCCCGGCGTCTTCATCAGAACCTCGAGGCACGCCATGAAGCGCATCGGTCTGTTCCTGCTCACCAACCTCGCCGTGCTGGCGGTTCTGGCCGTCACCAGCCGCCTGCTCGGGGTGGATCGCTTCCTCACCCAGAACGGGCTCGACCTGCCTGCACTGTTCGGTTTCGCCGCCGTGTTCGGCATGGGCGGCGCCTTCATTTCGCTCGCCATCTCGCGCTGGATGGCCAAGCGCGCCACCGGCGCGCGGGTGATCGACGCGCCCGCCAATGCGACCGAACGCTGGCTGGTGGACACCGTGGCGCGGCAGGCGCAGATGGCCGGCCTGCCGATGCCGGAAGTCGCGATCTTCGATTCGCCGCAGCCGAATGCCTTTGCCACCGGTCCGAGCCGTTCGCGCGCGCTGGTGGCGGTCTCCACGGGTCTGCTCGAGCACATGGACCGGCGCGAGGTGGAGGCGGTGCTGGCGCACGAGGTGAGCCACATCGCCAACGGCGACATGGTGACGCTGACGTTGATCCAGGGCGTGGTGAACACCTTCGTGATCGCACTGTCGCGCATCGTCGGCTACGCGGTCGACCGGGCGCTGGCCGGCGGCCAGGAGCGCGAAGGCCCCGGCCCGGCGTTCTGGGTGACCAGTCTGGTGTGCGAGCTGCTGTTCGGCATCGCCGCCACGATGGTGGTGATGGCCTTCAGTCGGCGGCGCGAGTTCCGCGCGGACGCCGGCGGCGCCACGCTCGCCGGGCGCGGCGCCATGATCGCGGCGCTCGAACGCCTGCGTGCGGTGCATGAGCCGCACCCGTTGCCGGACGCACTGAACGCCTTCGGCATCGCCGGCGGCAAGGGCTGGACGCGCTTGTTTATGTCCCACCCACCGCTGGAAGCGCGCATCGCCGCGCTGCGCAGCGGCCTCTGACACGCAGCGATCAAGTTACTCGGAGGACATCGCCATGCAATGCCCAAGTTGTCAGGCTGATCTGCAAATGGCCGAACGCCACGGCGTCGAAATCGACTACTGCCCCAAGTGCCGCGGCGTGTGGCTGGACCGCGGCGAGCTCGACAAGATCATCGAGCGTGCCGCCGCGGCCAACGAGCCGCCGCGCACCGCACCCCGGGCGGCGCCCGATCACCCGGAGCCGCGCTGGCGCGATGACGACGACCGCCATTCGCGCCACCACAAGCCGCGCAAGCGCGGCTTCCTCGGCGAGCTGTTCGACTTCGACTGAGCCGCGGGCGCGCTGCACCCCACCACACCACAGGCTTTGCGCGGCGGGCCCGGTGCGGCCCACCGCAGGATTCGTGCACCTCGCAAACGGCGACCTGATGATCGAGACGATCGGCAACGGCTGGATGTGGGCGGGTTTCGTCGCCTTCATCGGCGTGATGGTGGCCATCGACATGCTGCTGCTCGGCCGCCGGGGCGCGCACCGCGTCAGTGCCCGCGAGGCCGGCGCCTGGTCGGTGGTGTGGATTGCGCTCGCGCTCGCCTTCAACGCCGCGCTGTGGTGGTGGCTCGACGGCCAGCTCGGGCGCGACATTGCCAACCAGAAGGCGCTCGAATTCCTCACGGGTTATCTGGTCGAGAAGGCGCTCGCGGTCGACAACATCTTCGTGTTCGTCATGATCTTCAGCTACTTCGCGGTGCCGGCCGAATACCAGCGTCGGGTGCTGCTGTACGGCGTGCTTGGCGCCATCGTGCTGCGCGCGGTGATGATCCTGGCCGGCGCAGTGCTGATCGCGCGCTTTCACTGGATCCTGGACCTGTTCGGCGCGCTGCTGGTGTTCACGGGCCTGCGCATGATGCTGGCCGCCGATCACGCCCCGGATCTGGCCAAGAACCCCGCGCTGCGCTGGATGCGCGGGCATTTGCGCATCACCCACGACTACCACGGCGACCGCTTCACGGTGCGCCAGAATGGTGTGCGCTGGTTCACGCCGCTGTTCCTGGTGCTGGTGATGATCGAACTCAGCGATGTCGTGTTCGCGGTGGACAGCATCCCCGCCATCTACGCCCTCACCAGCGATCCGTTCATCGTGTTCACGTCGACCATGTTCGCCCTCCTGGGACTGCGCGCGCTGTACTTTCTGCTGGCCGATGTTGCCGGACGCTTTCGGCTGCTCAAGTACGGCCTCGCGCTGATCCTGGTGCTGATCGGCGCCAAGATGCTGCTGGCCGAGGTGTACAAGCTGCCGATCGGCGTGGCGCTCGGGCTGGTGGCGCTGATCCTGGCCACCAGCGTGGGTGCGAGCCTGTGGAGCGAGGGGCGGGACGGCCGCCGGCCCGAAGAGACGCAGTGATAGCCTCCGGCCGGGCGGCAGCGAATAGGGTAGACTCGCCGACCCGCCGCGGCCCCCAACCATGGAAGCGTTACTCATCTCCACCGGCCTCGTCGCCCTCGCCGAAATCGGCGACAAGACCCAGTTGCTGGCGTTCGTGCTCGCCGCACGCTTCAAGCGGCCGCTGCCGATCCTGCTGGGCATCCTGGCGGCCACCCTGCTCAACCACGCCGCCGCCGGGGCCCTGGGCGCCTGGCTGACCACGCTGATCGATCCCGCCACCCTGCGCTGGGTGCTGGGCGCCTCGTTCATCGCCATGGCGATCTGGATCCTGATCCCGGACGAGATCGACGACGCGAGCGCTACCCAGACCCGCCATGGCATATTCGCCACCACGCTGGTGACCTTTTTCTTTGCCGAGATCGGCGACAAGACGCAGATCGCCACCATCGCCCTGGCCGCCAAATATCAGGCCCTGGCGCCGGTGGTGCTGGGCACCACGCTGGGCATGATGCTCGCCAATGCGCCGGCAGTGATGCTGGGCGAGCGGATCGCGCAGCGGATTCCCACCCGCTGGGTCCATGGGATCGCCGCGCTCATCTTTGCCTCGCTGGGAATTGCCGCACTGCTGGGGTTGGGCGACGCCGTCGGGTTGTAATCCGGCGCCCGGTCCCGGAGTGTGCCGCGACCGCGCTCAGCGCACCTCCACCCGATCCACCTTCTGCAGGCCGCGCGGCAGTTTGTTGCCGCGCCGGCCGCGCTCGCCGCGATAGTGTTCGAGATCGCGCCAGGAAATGGCGACGTGACGCTTGCCAGCGTAGAGCACCAGCTCCTGGCCGGCGTCGATGACGGCCACTGCGGTCATCAGCTCCTCGCGGCGCTCGGCGCGGGCGCCGGGAATGTTGAGGATGCGGTTGCCTTTGCCGCGCGCGAGTTCGGGCAGTTCCGAGAGCGGGAAAGCGAGCAGCCGACCTTCGTTGCTGACCGCGGCGACCAGCGCGGAGTCGGTGCGCTCGATGAGCTGCGGCGGCAGCACCTGGGCATTGGTCGGCACAGTCAGCACCTGCTTGCCGGCGCGGTTCTTGGTTTGCAGTTCGCCCAAGCGGGCGACGAAACCGTAACCGGCATCGGTGGCGAGCAGCACGCGCTGGTCATCCGCGCCCATCATCAGTCCGCAGAACAGGGCGCCGGAGGGCGCGTTGAGCCGCCCGGTGGCGGGCTCGCCCTGCCCCCGTGCCGAGGGCAGGCCGTGGGCGGGCAGCGCGTAGGTGCGGCCCTGGGTGTCGAGCAGGATCGCAGCCTGATT
Organism: Pseudomonadales bacterium; assembly: GCA_020847115.1. Taxonomy (GTDB): domain Bacteria; phylum Pseudomonadota; class Gammaproteobacteria; order Pseudomonadales; family Porticoccaceae; genus JAGPUQ01. The sequence continues at coordinate 4,644 of JADLCO010000163.1, forward strand.
GGCGCGGCCGCGGGCGGCGGCAAGAAAGCCGTCGCCGGACTTGTAGCTCAGATTCTCGACATCCACCTCGTGGCCCTTGGCGGCGCGGATCCAGCCCATGCGCGACAACACCACGGTGACCGCTTCGCTGCTGACCAGATCATCCTCGCGAAACGCCACGGCCTCGGCGCGTTCGACCAGGGGTGCGCGGCGCGCATCGCCATGCGTCTCGGTCACGGCGCTCAGCTCATCGCGCAACAGCGCGGTGAGGCGCGGCTCGGAGCCCAGAATTTGCTGCAACCGATCGCGCTCGGCGCCGAGCTCGTCCTGCTCGGTGCGGATGCGGATCTCCTCCAGCCTGGCGAGCTGGCGCAAACGCAGATCGAGGATAGCGTCGGCCTGGGGTTCACTGAGCGCGAAGCGGCGCATCAGCTCGGCACGCGGCTTGTCCTCGCTGCGGATGATGGCGATCACCTCGTCGATGTTGAGGTAGGCGATCAGATAGCCTTCGAGCAGGTGCAGCCGGGCCTCGACCTTGTCCAGGCGGTGCTGGAGTCGGCGGCGCACGGTGGTGCGGCGAAATTCCAGCCACTCGCGCAGGATGGCGTCGAGTGGCTTCACCGCCGGACGGCCGTCGAGGCCGATGAGGTTGAGGTTGACGCGGTAGCTGCGCTGCAGGTCGGTGGTGGCGAACAGGTGGCCCATCAGGGCATCGGCGTCGATGCGATTAGAACGCGGCACGATCACCAGCCGGGTGGGGTTCTCATGGTCGGACTCATCGCGCAGATCGGCGACCATGGGCAGCTTGCGCGCCTGCATCTGGGCGGCGATCTGTTCGAGGATGCGCGCCGGCGAACTCTGCCAGGGCAGCGCGGTGACCACGATCTCGCCATCCTCGAGCTGCCACAGGGCGCGCGCGCGCACCGAGCCGCGCCCGCTCTGGTAGAGGCCAAGGAGTTCCGCACGCGAAGTGATGATCTCCGCCTGGGTGGGAAAGTCCGGCCCCTGGATGTGCTCGCACAGCTCGGCGACATCGGCGTCCGGCTGTTCCAGCAGGCGGATGCAGGCGGCGGCCACCTCGCGCAGATTGTGCGGCGGAATGTCGGTGGCCATGCCCACCGCGATGCCGCTGCCACCGTTGAGCAGGATGTGCGGCACCTGGGCGGGCAGCACCACGGGCTCTTCCAGGGTACCGTCGAAATTGGGCTGCCAGTCCACCGTGCCCTGACCCAGCTCGCCGAGCAGCAGGTCGGCGAAGGGCGTCAGCCGCGACTCGGTGTAGCGCATCGCGGCGAAGGACTTGGGGTCGTCCGGCGAACCCCAGTTGCCCTGACCCTCGATCAGCGGATAGCGATAGGCGAAGGGCTGCGCCATCAGCACCATGGCCTCGTAGGCCGCGCTGTCGCCGTGGGGGTGGAACTTGCCGATCACATCGCCCACGGTGCGAGCAGATTTCTTGAACTTGGCATCGGCATCGAGGCCGAGCTCGCTCATCGCATAGACGATGCGTCGCTGCACCGGCTTCAGCCCGTCGCAGACATTGGGCAGGGCGCGGTCGAGGATGACGTACATCGAATAGTCGAGGTAGGCCTTCTCGGCGAAGTCGCGCAGCGGCCTGGCTTCGCAGCCGGGATCGAGAATGCTGGTGTCGGACATCGTGGTTTACCTATTGCCACCGCAGTGCAAGTTGCCGCCGCGGTGCAAGCCAACGGCGTGGAGAATCAAACCAGAGCCTCGGCGAGATTGCCCTTGGTCTCCAGCCAGCTCTTGCGGTCGCCGGCGCGCTTCTTGGCCAGCAGCATGTCGAGCAGGTCGTGGGTGTCGTCGCCCTCGGCGAGGGTGAGCTGCACCAGGCGGCGGGTGTCGGGCGCCATGGTGGTCTCGCGCAGTTGCATGGGGTTCATTTCGCCCAGGCCCTTGAAGCGGGTGATCTGCGGCTTGCCGCGGCGCTTCTCGGCCTCGATGCGATCGAGGATGCCGCGGCGCTCGTCGTCGTCGAGGGCGTACCAGGTGTCGTTGCCGAGATCGATCCGGTACAGCGGCGGCATCGCCACGAACACATGACCCGCCGCCACCAGCGGGCGGAAATGGCGCACGAATAGCGCGCACAGCAGGGTGGCAATGTGGGCGCCGTCGGAATCGGCGTCGGCGAGGATGCAGACCTTGTGGTAGCGCAGCGCGGCGAGATCGCCGCTGCCCGGCTCGATGCCCAGCGCCACCGCGATGTCGTGCACTTCCTGGGAGGCCAGCACCTCGGCGCCGTCCACCTCCCAGGTGTTGAGAATCTTGCCGCGCAGCGGCATCACCGCCTGGAATTCGCGGCTGCGCGCCTGTTTGGCGGAGCCGCCGGCGGAATCGCCCTCGACCAGGAAGATCTCGGCCTGGGCCGGATCGGCGGCGGTGCAGTCGGCGAGCTTGCCGGGCAGCGCCGGACCCGCGGTCACCTTCTTGCGCGCCACCTGCTTGGCGGATTTCAGCCGCGCCTGGGCGCTGGCGATGCACAGCTCGGCGAGCTTTTCGGCCTCGGCGGTATGCTGGTTGAGCCACAGGCTGAAGGCATCCTTCACTACCCCGCCGATGAAGGACGCCGCCTCGCGCGACGACAGCCGCTCCTTGGTCTGCCCGGAGAACTGGGGCTCGGCGAGCTTGGCCGAGAGCACATAGGCGACGCGCTCCCAGACGTCCTCGGGTGCCAACCGCAGGCCGCGCGGCAGCAGGTTGCGGAACTCGCAGAATTCGCGCAGCGCCTCCAGCAGACCGGTGCGAAAGCCGTTGACATGGGTGCCACCCTGGGCGGTGGGAATCAGGTTGACGTAGCTCTCCTGGAGCAGCTCGCCGCCCTCGGGTAGCCATTGCACCGCCCAGTCCACCGCCGCCTGGGCGGCGTCGAAACTGCCGGTGAAGGGCTGCACCGGCAGCGGCGCGGCACCGGCCGAGGGCTGAGTGACCGAAAGCAGGTAGTCGCCGAGGCCGTCGCGATAGTGCCAGGTCTCGGTCTCGCCACTGGCGACCTCGCGAAACACCACCGTCAGCCCAGCGCACAGCACCGCCTTGGCGCGCAACAGATGCTTGAGGCGGGGCAGCGCCAGGCGCGGTGAATCGAAATATCCGGGGTCGGGCCAGAAGCGCACGCTGGTGCCGGTCTCGCGCTTGGGACAAGCACCCACCACCGTCAGCTCGCTCGCCTTGTCGCCGCCGGCGAAGGCCATGTGGTGGATCTGGCCGTCGCGTTTGACGGTGACTTCGAGGCGCTCCGAGAGCGCATTGACCACCGAAACCCCGACGCCGTGCAGGCCGCCGGAGAACTGATAGTTCTTGCCCGAGAACTTGCCGCCGGCGTGGAGCGTGGAGAGGATCACCTCGACGCCGGGGCGGCCCTGTTCGGGATGGATGTCCACCGGCATGCCGCGGCCGTCGTCGGCGACCTCGACCGAGCCATCTGCGTGCAGGGTCACCTCGATGCGGCTGGCGTGGCCGGCAAGCGCCTCGTCGACGCTGTTGTCCACCACTTCCTGCACCAGATGGTTGGGCCGGCTGGTGTCGGTGTACATGCCCGGCCGCCGGCGCACCGGGTCGAGCCCGGTGAGCACCTCGATGTCGGCGGCGTCATAGCGACTCACGGGTTGGCCGCCGTGAAGAACCTGTGAATCGCGGCGAAATGGCGTTCGAAATGCTGAAAGCCGTGGTCGCCACCAGGTTCGATCACCAGCCGGCAGGCGCGGTATTTCTCCTCCGCCTGGCGGTAATCGAGCACCTCATCGCCGGTTTGCAACAGCACCAGCAGATCCTGGGGACGCGGCAGCGGCTCGACCTCCCAGGCGCGCAGCGCGTCCAGATGGCGCGGCTCGATCACCGCGATCTCGCCAGTGTGGTGGTTGGCCTGGGGGCCGAGCAGGTAATCGCGCCCCAACCAGGGCCGCACCGCCGGATTGATCAGCACCGCGCGGGCACCGCGCTGAGCGGCCAGCCAGGTGGCGTAGAAACCGCCCATGGAGCTGCCCATCAGGTATACCGGGTCGGGCAGCGCCGCGAGTTCGGCTTCGAGCTGCGCCATGGCGATATCCGGGTAGGCGCTCAGAAAGGGACAGCGGAAGGCGATTTCCGGGTGCTCGGCGGCCAGCCAGGCTGCGGTCTGCTGCGCCTTCTGGGACTGCGGCGAACTGTTGAAGCCGTGGATATAAAGCAGGGTAGCCATGGATGCCCGGGCCTGGTGCGCGGGGCGGAATTATAGGGACATCGGCCGCCGCCGGGGCAAACCGCACCGGCTGGGCCAGGCCCGGCTCAATAGCGCGCGAGCCGCTGATCCAGATGCAGGGGCGGTTGCTCGAGATAGCGGCAGCCGGTGACCAGGCGGCCGTCCGGATGGAGCTCGATCCAGCGGTAGCCCGGCGGCTGCCGGTCGATGGCGAAATCGGCACTCTGCGGGCGGAACTGGAAGCAGGTCGCCGGTGTGGTGTAGACCTCGGTTCCGGCCCAGTGCGCCTGGAACTCCTGGTGGACGTGGCCGGTAAACAGCGCGCGGACATTGTGGTGGCGCCGCAGGATGGCCTCCAGTTCGGCGGCATTGGCCACGCGCTGGGCGTCCAGCCAGGCGCAGCCCACCGGCACCGGCGGATGGTGCATGAACACCACCGTGGGCGCCTCGGGCTCCCGTTCCAGTTGATGGGCGAGAAAGTCCAGCTCCTCGCCGGCCAGCCGTCCGCCCACGGCGCCGGGTACCGCGGTGTCGAGGGAGAGGACGCGCCAGGCACCCAGCTCCAGCAGCGGCCAGTAGGGCGTAGCGGTGATGCCTTCGCGGATCACCTGCTTGTCGTCGTGGTTGCCGGGCAGCCATTGGTAGGGCAGTTCGAGGAACTGGATCTGCTGGGTGAACAGCCGGTAGGCGGCCGCCGAGCCGTCGGCGGCGATGTCGCCGGTGGCGCAGATAATTTCCGGGAGCGCGGGCGACGAACCGATCTCGGCGAGCACCTGGCGCAGCGTCTCCAGGGTCTCGACGCCGGCCAGGCGGTAGTCGCGCGCCGGGCCGACGTGGGGATCGGTGATCTGGATCAGGCGGCGCAACGGAAAGGTCATCCGCCGCCCCGGCGACAGGTGGATGCCACCGCACTCCGGACCGGACCGTCAGTAGGTGGGGCAGGGATCCGCGACGACGAACCCGTTGGCCAGACAGGCCGCCAGCCATTCGCCCAGAAAGCGGTTCCACTGTGCCTTTTCATCGCGCTGCAGCATTCTCGGATTGGGGTATTCCTGGCGCGGCCAGAGATTGCGCTCGCCCTCGCAGGCAGTGACCTCGGCGAGGCGCGCATCGTGGTAGACCCGCACCAGCAGTACCGGGGCGCGGAGCCAGGATCGCGTGCTCGACTCGCCCTGGTGGACGCGCAGCAGGGTGGTGTAGGGACCGCGCTCGCAAACCTGGAACACCACTTCCCCCGCCGCCGCACCATCGAGGCCGAGGCGCCTTTCGTCGGCCAGAGCCATCTCCGGGAACAGCTTGGCGAGCCGCCGATAGTTGGCCTCGCACTCGGCCAAAAAGCGCTTCAGGTCGATCTTGTAGCGCGTTCGTCTCGACACCTCAATGCCCCATTGCGGAATCTGTGGACTGGTTCCAGGTAGCGCCAGCATGCGCGGCGCGCACTCGTTCCCCGTTCAAGGCCAGCCACTGGAGCGCGATGATGGTGGCCGCGTTGTTGTACCGCTCCGCGGCCAGTCCGGCCAGCGCCTCGGCCTCCGGAATCACCACCAGGCGGATGTCCTCGTGCTCGTCGGCAATGCCGAAGCAGCCTGCGCGGCCGCGCAGCTCGGTGAGCCCGCAGAACAGCTCGTGGGTCTCGTCGCTGCCGCCCGGGCTGGTCAGGTAGCGGCCGATAGGCTCCAGTGCCAGCGCGGCGATGCCCGCCTCCTCGAGCGTCTCGCGGCGAGCCACGCCCTGGACGTCCTCGCCCGCCTCGACCATGCCGGCCACCACCTCGAGCACCCAGGGGCCGTTGGGTTCGGCCAGGGCGCCGACCCGAAATTGCTCCACCAGACCCACCAGGCGGTGGCGCGGATCGTAGAGCAGCACCCCGACCGCCGGGCCACGCACGAACAGCTCGCGGGTCAGCGGCTGGCTCCAGCCGCCGGCGAACAGGCGGTGGCGCAGGCGCACGCGGTGCAGTTCGAAGAAGCCCTGATAGCAGGGCGCACGCTCGAGAATTTCCACATCGCCGGGGGGATCACCGCCGCCGGCCGCCGCTTGGTTCATGGTATTGCGGGTCCACCACTATTGAGGTCGGGGAAGGGTAACACGGGCGCGCCAGTGCCTTTTCGGCGGCAGCCTGAGCCACCGTGGGGTGGGGATGGCGCGCGGATGATATCTGGTAGACTCCGGCCGTTTATCGACGCCGTGGAAGTGCAGAAATGCCCAAAAAGCTCGCGAGGATCCGGTGGGTTGCGGTCGCCGCCTGGTGTGGCAGCAACCTGGTGCAGGCGGAAACCCTGCTCGAAATCTACCAGTTGGCGATGGACAACGCGCCCCAGGTGAAGGCCGCCGAGGCCAACTACCGCGCCGGCAAGGAGGCGCTGCCGCAGGCGCGCGCCGGCCTCCTGCCGAACATTTCGGGCAGCTACGATTACCAGGATGGGGATGGCAACCAGAACGTCTCGCGGGTGTTGGGCGCCGACTTCGTGTCGCGGGCGCCCGGTGATTTCGACGACGAGACCGAGACCTATCGGCTATCGCTCACCCAGCCGGTGTTCAATCTGCCGGCCTGGTTCAACTTCCAGCGCGGCAAGGTGCTCGACGCGCGCGCCGCCAGCCAGTTTTCCGTCGATCAGCAGGCCATCCTGCTGGAGGTGACCGACGCCTATTTCGGGGTGCTGCGCGCCGGCGAGAACCTGGTGTCGGCGGAGGCCGAGGAGCGCGCCATCGCCCGCCAGCTCGAGCAGACCAAGGAGCGCTTCGACGTCGGCCTGGTGCCGATCACCGACGTGCACGAAGCCCAGGCGGCCTACGACACCGCGACCGTCAACACGCTCGAAGCCAAGAGCGCCCTGAACATCGCCTTCGAGGCGCTCGAGGTGCTCACCGGGCGGCCGCACGACCATCTGGTGGGGCTGGCGGCCAGCTTCCCGGTGACCAAGCCCGAGCCCCTAGACGCCGAGTCCTGGGTCAAGTTCGCCCAGGACAACAATTTCGCCCTCGAAGTGTCGCGCCTGGACATGGAGAGCGCGCGGCGCGGCGCCGACATCGCCAAGTCGGGGCATGCGCCGACGGTGACCGCGAGCATCGATTATCAGAAGAGCCAGAATCAGGGCGTGCTCAATCGCGACGCGGGCATCCTCAACCCGACCACGGGATTGATCGACCCGGCGCTGCGCCAACCCTTCGTCAACGACATCGAATCCACGGTGTTCGGCGTCAGCCTCAACGTGCCCATCTTTTCGGGCGGGCTGGTCAGCTCGCAGCGCCGCCAAGCCTACCAGGAGTGGATGCGGGCCCAGGAGAACTATGTGCTGGCGCAGCGCAATACCACCCAGGACGCGCGCTCCCGCCACCTGCAGGTACTGACGGATGCGGCGCGCATCCAGGCGCGCCGCCAGGCGGTGACCTCGGCGCAGAGCGCCCTCGACGCCACCCAGGCGGGCTACGAGGTGGGCACCCGCAACATCGTCGACGTGCTGATTTCGCAGCGCACCCTGTACCAGGCGCAGCGCGATTACGCCAACGCCCGGTTCGACTACATCAACAGCATGCTGCGGCTGCGGGAAATCGCCGCCCAGCTGGGCCCGGGCGACGTCGAGCAGATCAACCGCTGGCTCGATCCCAACCTCAACGTGGGCAAAGCGGGTCTATGATCGCCGCCAGGCGGGTCAGAGCGCCGCGGTTGGCTGCCGCCACCGCGTGCGCCGCCGCGCCCATGGCCGCCCGCCGCTCCGGCTGATCCAGCAATTCCGCCACGGCGGCGGCCAGCGCCGCGCCGTCGGCGCAGATGCGCAGGCCGCCACCGGTTTCCAGCAGCGCCGCTGCTTCCGCAAAATTGAACAGCTCGGGGCCGCTCAGCACCGGCCTTCCCCAAGCCGCGGGCTCGATCAGATTGTGTCCGCCCACCGGCACCAGGCTGCCGCCCACGAACACCAGATCCGCAGCACCGCAGAACGCCAGCAGCTCGCCCATGGTGTCGCCGAGCAGCACTTGGGTATCGATCGCCGGTGGCCGTCCGGCGGAGTGGCGCAAGGTGCGAAACCCCTGGCCCATGCACAGCGCATGAACCCGGTCGAAGCGCTCCGGGTGGCGCGGCACCAGCACCAATAGCGCGTCCGGCCGCGTGGCGAGCAGTTGGCGATGCGCCGCAAGCACGATTTCGTCCTCGCCTTCGTGGGTGCTCGCCGCGAGCCAGATCGGCCGCACCCCGCCGCGCCAGGCCGCGCGCAACTGGTGGGCGCGCGCGCGCAGCGCGGCATCCAGCTCCAGATCGAACTTGAGGTTGCCGGTGACGTGCAGCCGCTCCGGTTCGAGACCCAGCGCCAGAAAACGCTCTCCGTCCGCACCGGTCTGGGCAGCGACCCGGGTCAGCGCCGCCAGCATCGGCCGGGTCAGCGCCGCCACCCGGGCATAGCCCGCCGCCGAGCGGGCCGAGAGCCGGGCATTGGCCAGCACCACGGGAATATCGCGCCGCGCACAGCCGTGCAGCAGGTTGGGCCAGAGTTCGGTCTCCATCACGATCAGTAGCGCCGGCTGTACCCGACGCAGAAAACGCCGTACCGCGTGCGGAAAATCGTAGGGCGCGTAGCAATGGGCGACGCCGTCGCCGAGCGCGGCGCGCACCCGCGCCGAGCCGGTGGGCGTGGTGGTCGTGACCAAGAGCCGCGCCTGGGGTTGCGCGGCTTGCAGGCGGCGGATCAGGGGCAGCGCGGCGAGCGTCTCGCCCACCGACACTGCGTGGATCCAGATCACCGGCCCCGACCCTGGACCCAACAGCGGTGCCACGCGCCCGAAGCGCTCGCCCCAGCGGCGCGCGTAGGCCGGCGCGCGCAGCGCACGCCAGCACAGGCGCAGCAGAATCGCGGGCAGCAGCAGATAGAGCAGCAGGGAATAGAGCAGGCGGGCGGGCACGGTTCCTCCGCCGCCAAGCATAGCCCGAAACCCCACACCTCGAAGCTCCATAATCCGGAGCCCCATGGCCCGAAGCCCCATGACCCGAGGCCTCCGTTCGTGCAGGGTGGCGGCCGCTATACTGCCGGCCGTCTCCCACACGCGAAGTTCCATGTCGACTCCCGCGTCACTGCGCTTCGATATCGCCATCCTCGGCGGCGGCGTCGCCGGCTTGTGGCTGCTCAACGATCTGCGCCGCCGCGGCTACAGCGTGCTGCTGCTCGAAACCCACGCCCTCGGCGGTGGCCAGAGCATCGCCAGCCAGGGGATGATCCACGGCGGCATCAAATACAGCCTCGCGGGCGCACTCTCGGGCGCCTCGGAAGCCATCGCCGCCATGCCCGATTACTGGCGCCGCTGCCTGAGCGGCGCGGGCGATCTGGATCTGCGCCAGGCGCGGGTACTTAGCGAGCACTTCTACCTGTGGTCGAGCAATGCCGCCGGCAGCCGCGTCACCACCTTTCTTGCCAGCCGCGCGCTGCGCGGGCGCGTCGACGCGGTGCCGGCGGCAGAGCGCCCGCCGCTGTTTCGCGAACCCGCGTTTCAGGGTTCGCTGTACCGGCTGGTGGATCTGGTGCTGGATGTGCCCAGTCTGATCGCGGCGCTGGCCGCGCCCTGGCCGGATGCGATCTTCTCGCTCGCCGATGTACCGCAGCGCTGGGCGCGCGCAGCCACCGGCGCCTTGCAGCTGGAGCTGGACACGCCCGATGGGCGCCTGTGCCTGGCACCCGCGGCCTTCGTCTGCGCCGCCGGCGCGGGCAACGAAACCCTGCTCGCGGAACTGGGCGCCAGCGCGCCGGCGATGCAGCGCCGGCCGCTGCAGCAGATCTTCGTCCGCCACCGCTATCCCCACGCCCTGCACGGCCACTGCCTGGGCCGCGAGACCACGCCGCGGCTGACCGTCTCCAGCCACCCCGCCGGGGCCGGCGAACAGGTCTGGTACCTGGGCGGCACGCTCGCCGAGGAGGGCGTCGGCATGGCGCCGGCAGCACTGATCGAACGCGCCCGCCGGGAACTCGCCGAACTGCTGCCCTGGGTAGCGCTCGGCGCCGACGCGCGCTGGGGAACGCTCGCCATCGACCGCGCCGAACCGCGCCAGCATGGCCTGCTGCGCCCCGACCAGGCCTTTGCCGACTGGGCTGATTGCCCCGGCAACGCCCTGATCGCCTGGCCCACCAAACTCACCCTGTGCCCGAATCTGGCGGCACAGGTGGCGGCGCGGCTGGCTGCCCGCGGCATCGCGCCGCGCGGCGGCGCCACGCCGGCACTGCCGTTGCCGCCACCGCCGCTCGCCGCCACACCCTGGCAGGAGGCGTTCGATGACTGAACCTACGTCCCTGACCATGCCCCGCCGCACGCTTGGCCGCACCGGTATCGAAGTCGGCGTGCTCGGGCTCGGCACCGTCAAGCTCGGCCGTAATCAGGGCGTCAAATATCCGCAGAATTTCGTTCTGCCGGACGATGCCGCCGTGCGCGAACTGCTCGCGTGCGCGGTCGATCTCGGCATCAACCTGATCGACACCGCGCCCGCCTACGGCAGCAGCGAGGAGCGCCTGGGACAACTGCTGCCCGGCCCGCGCGAGCGCTGGGTGCTGTGCACCAAGGTCGGCGAGGAATTCGCGGGCGGCAAATCCCAGCACGATTTTTCACCGGTGGCGGTGCGCGCCAGCGTCGAGCGCAGCCTGCGCCGACTGCGCACCCACTGGCTCGACCTGGTGCTCGTCCACTCCGACGGCAACGACCTCAACCTCATCGAGCACTCCGGCGCGCTCGAAACCCTGGCCGACCTCAAGCGCGCGGGCAAACTGCGCGCCTTCGGCATGTCCACCAAGACGCTCGCCGGCGGCCTGCGCGCGGCCGAGTGCTGCGACCTGTTGATGGTCACCTGGAATCTCGCGGATGAATCACAAATTCCGGTAATCGACCGCTGCCACCAACTGGGCACCGGCGTGCTGATCAAGAAAGCGCTCGCCAGCGGCCACGCCGCCACCGGCGGCGATCCGGTACGCGCCGCCTTCACCCGCCTGCTCGGCCATCCCGGCGTCGCCAGTCTGGTGGTGGGCACCATCGACCCGGAGCATCTGCGCGCCAATGCGGCGGTGGCCAGGAGTGTGCTGAGCGGGACTCCTGATCCGGCACCGGCACCCCGAAACCGGGCAGCAGAAAAGCCAACAGCCGCGCCGAGGGATTGACGAGCAGGCGGTCGCCGTCAGGCAGAAACCCCAACTGCATGGCGACGACGAGCTAGCCAGCCCAGATGAGCATCACGCCGATGACACCGACGTGATAGCGCTGATTCAACAGCAGATTTCGGTAGTGCACCGCGCGCGTCGCCGACCAATACCACCGCCGCCTCGGCGGATGGTTTATGCCCAAGCCGCAGCCGCCAGCCGGCGCCGTAGGATGCGCTGAGGCACGAAGCGCATCGGTCGAAGTTGGCCGCGAATGATGCGCCTCCTTCGCCGACACGTCCTACGCCCAGCATTGGGCAAGCGAACGTCAGAGCCGCTCGACGGGCCGATCTGTAAGCTTTTTGGCGTGCTTGATGAAGTCGGTGTCGAAGGTCTTCATCGCCTCCTGCTCCCCGCTCAAGGCCAGATGGAATGCATCGGCGAAGTCGAGGCCAGCTTCATGCCAGTCGATAATCTGCGCGATGCGTTGCCCGTCGCTTACGGCGACATTGCGCAGTCCGCATACGCGCCGCAAGGCAGTGCATATCTCACCGCGCGCAAGGTCGAAGGCGGCGCGCAGTACCCATTCGGTTTCGAGCAGGACGGTGTCTGGGATATAGATGTCTTCGGTGGCAAAGAGCGTGTGGCTGGCCTCGCTCTGTACTGGGTGGTCGCCGGTCAGCAGCCGAACCAGTACGTTGGTATCAATCGCTATCACGCCACTTCCCGCGCACGTCCGCAGCCAGGGCGGCCTTGATCTCCGCGTCTGTCCTGGGGCTCACCTTGCCCTTGAACATACCAGCGACGTCGGCGAGGTCCGAGGGTGCAAAGGGGGCTTTGGGCTTCAGCAGGAGCCCATCCCCGGTGTCTATCACCATCAGCTCAAGACCCGGCTCCCAATGATGGATATTCCGCAGGGCCTTGGGGATGATCACCTGACCTTTGCTGGAGAGCTTGGTGGTTTCCATGAGGGGTGCACGCAGAGGCAGGATAGAAGCAGGACAGAGGTAAGACGAAGGTAAGACTATTTGAGAGGGGCTGCCCTGTCAAATCGAGCCGGTGGTCCCGTTCACAGCCCGCCACAGCATGCGCTGCGGTACAAAGCGCATCGATCCAGCTTTACCTAGATAAACCAATTTCTGATCATCGATGCGTACCGATGGTGAGTCAGATCCTGTTCGGCGTGCGTTTGATTCACACTCAGGCGCGATCCGCTGGCGTCTGCACACGCACCCCAAAACCCAGCAGAAACGCCGGCAGCAAGAAGGCCAGCAGCAGCGCCGAGGGGTTCACGAACAGGCGGTCGCCGTCGGTGATGAAGCCGAGCTGCATGGCCACCACCAGCGCGCCCCACAGCCGCAAACCGGGATCGCGCAACGCTTGCCGCAGCAGGGCCACCAGCCAGCCCAGGTAGAGCAGCACGCCGACCACGCCGGCGTAGAACAGCTGGTTGAGCAGCAGGTTGTGGTAGTGGGCAGCGATCGTTCCTGCCATTTCGTGCGCCGCTTCGGCGGAGAGACCCTGCCCCAGCCACAGGTGCCAGCCACTGACTGTCATCTGCTGCCAGCCCTGGCGCCAGATCTCCAGCCGGCCGGCAGTGCCCCGCTCCAGCAGCTGGTCGCCGACCAGCGCCAACTGCTCCGGAAACAGCAGCAGTAACGTCACCGCAAGCAGCAGGCCGGCACTGGCGATCGCCGCGGCGCGGCGCCCCGGATGCAGGCACAGGAGCAGCATGGCGCCGCTCATCAACACCACATAGGCGCCCCGTGCCTGTACCCAGAGCACCAGCAGGCCCAGCGCCAGCACCGCCAGTCCGTGGGCAACCTGCACGGGGCGGCTGGCGGCGGTGAGGAAGCGATACAACGCCACCAGGGCAGTCGACGCCAGGGCCCAACCCACCAGCACATGGTGGTTGAACACGCCGCGCAGGCTATCGGCATGGTGGCCCCAATCCGGCGTCCAGGGGTCGGGCCAGTCCAGCAGGATGAGTGCCGCTCCGAGCGCCCCGATCGCCACCCAGCCGTCGAGCACCCGGTCGATGCGATGGCGATGGCTGCAACCCACCAGAAAGGTCCAGTAGAACAGCGCCAGCACGTTCAGCTCGCGCAGCAGCAGCTTGGTGTCCTTGGAGCTCCAGCCGTCCCATAGCAACGTCAGGCTGAGCCAGGCGCACAGCAGCAGAAACCAGCGCGCGGAGACAGATCGCCAGATCGGCGCGATATCCGCTGGCCGCAGGCACAGCAGCATCGGCACCACCACCAGCAGGCGATAGAGATTGGTCGCGGCGGTGGCGTTGCCGGGAATGAAACAAGCGAACAGCGCCGCCAGCACTGCGACCCAGGCATAGCGCTCGCGAAGCCGGGCGCGCAGCCGGGCCGGAGCGGATGAGGCGCTGGCCAACGGGTGCGCCTCAGCGAGCGGAATCGGCGGCTTGGGCGCGGATCTGCTCAACCAGGGCGGTGGTCGAGCAACCCTCGACCAGACCCAGGGTGCGGATCTCGCCGCCGTATCCGGCGACGATCTGCCAGCCCACCACCTGGTCGTCGCGGTAATCGCCGCCCTTGACCAGAATCTCGGGGCGCAGCCGCGCCAACAGGGTTTCCGGGGTGTCCTCGGCGAAGCTCAGCACCCAGTCCACGGCTTCCAACCCAGCGAGCACCGCCATGCGCCGCGCCACCGTGTTGAGCGGCCGGCCCTCGCCCTTGAGGCGCCGCACCGAAGCGTCGTCGTTGACGGCGACGATCAGCCGGTCGCCCAGCGCCCGCGCCTGGCGCAGGTAGTTGACGTGGCCGGCATGGAGCAGATCGAAGCAGCCATTGGTGAACACGATGCGTTCACCGCGCGCCCGCGCCTCGGCAACTTCGATCAGCAGTTGGTCGAGATTGAGCACACCGGTGACGGGATCGCGATCATCCCGCAGTGCCTGGCGCAGTTCCGGCGCGCTGACCGTGGCGGTGCCGAGCTTGCCGACCACGATGCCGGCGGCCAGGTTGGCGAGCGCCACCGCATCCGGCAGCACCGCACCGGCGGCGAGCGCACCGGCCAGCACCGCGATCACGGTATCGCCGGCACCGGTGACGTCGTAGACCTCGCGCGCGCGCGCCGGCAGGTGCAATTCCGGGTGCCCTGGCCGCAGCAATGTCATCCCCTGTTCGCCGCGCGTGACCAGCAAGGCGCCCAGATCGAGTTCCTGCACCAGCGCCAAACCACGCGCGCAGAGCGTGGCTTCGTCGGCACAGGGTCCGACCACCGCTTCCAGTTCGCCGAGGTTGGGGGTGAGCAGCGTGGCGCCGCGATAGCGCTGGAAATCACTGCCTTTGGGATCGACCAGCGCCGGGATGCCGAGCGCCCTGGCGCCAGCAATGAGCGCGGCCGGATCCTGGAGGCTGCCCTTGGCGTAATCGGACAACAGCAGCACGCCGACACCGGGCAACGCGGCCGCGACCTGCTGCGGGAGCTGCGCGACCTCCGCCGCGTCCAGCGCCTCCTCGAAATCGAGGCGCAGCAACTGCTGATTGCGGCTCAGGATGCGCAGCTTGGTAATGGTGGGCTTGTCCGGGCACTGGATCAGATGGAGGCCGATGCCGGCGGCAGCGAGCTGGGCCGCGAGAATGTCAGCGGCCTCATCGGTGCCCACCGCGCCGACCAGCGCGACCGCGCAGCCCAGGGCGGCGAGGTTCAGCGCGACGTTGGCGGCGCCACCGGGACGATCGTCGCTGTCGGTGATCCGCACCACTGGCACCGGCGCCTCGGGCGACACCCGGGCGGTGGGGCCGTGCCAGTAGCGATCGAGCATGATGTCGCCGACGACCAGCACTCGGCCACGCTCGAACGATGGGAAATCGGCCTGCACTGCAAACTCCTCGGCAAGGGTCAACCAGAGGGTGCGCAGCGTACCGCCTCCAGCCGCGCCCATACCAGTGCCGGCGACAGCGCTTCGAGGCAACGGGCGACCGGCCCCTGGTAATCGCGGGTGTGGCACTGACGCCGCCCGCAGGGCACGCAAAGGTGTCCGGTGGCCTGCAACGCCTGCGCGGCAGGCCCGGTGGCGGCGATCAGGCGCGGATCGGTGGGGCCATAGAGCGTGAGGGTCGGCCGCCCCAGCGCAGCGGCGAGGTGGGCGAGCCCGGTATCCACCGCGGCGACGGCGGTGCTGGCGCAGAGCAACCCCGCCACCTCGGCCAATGTCATGCGCGGTGGTACCACCGCGCCCGTCTGCCCATCCGCCAGCGCCTGCACCCGCTCGCGCTCAGCGGCGCTGCCCCAGGGCAGCACCACCTGATAACCGGCAGCGCCTGCGCGTGCGATCAGCTCCCGCCAGTGCGCCGCCGGCCAGTGCTTGGTGGGCCAGGTGGCGTTGGTGACGAAGGTCAGGGTGGGCGCCGTCAGGTTCAGCGAGGGCCGCGGCCAGCTGCACCCGGCGAGGCCGAAGTCCGGCGCGCCCCGGGGTTGCGGGTAGTCGAGCGCCTGGGCCAGCAGGCTGCGCCAGCGCGCGATGGCGAGCTGCTCGCGCGCCACGGGATAGCGCCGCTGGTACAGCCACTGGGCTCCGGGTTCGCGGATCGAACGGCGGTCGAGCCCGGCCCCGGGGCCGCGCGCCAGCGCGGTGACCAGCGCACTCTTCCAGCTGCCCTGGGCGTCGATCACCCGATCGTAGCGGTGTGCCCGCAACTCGTGCAGCCACTGGCGCGCACCGCCGCGACCGAGCGCATGCAGTTTCCGTTGCCGCCACTGGCGATGGCTGCTCGCGATCACCCGATCCACCGCCGGATGCCAAGCGGGGATCTCCGCGAACGCGGCATCCGCGGCCCAATCGAAGCGGATCGTCGGATGGTGGGCGCGAGCATCGCTCAGCGCTGGCAGCAACTGGATCAGGTCGCCCATGGAAGTGAGCTTGACCAGCAGAACGTGGGGCAACGCGGAGTTCCTCCCTGGCGACGGGCACGACTGTAGCAAATGGCAATGCACCGGGCCGGATACCGCGACGGCCGGGCATGACTAGAATGACGGTTCGCGAACCAGTGCCGCAGCGCTCGACCATGCATGACAAGACCCGCCATCAGCGGCTCGCCGCTACCGCCTACGATGCTCTGGTGGCCGGCGGCCGAGTGCTCGAGGCCGACCACCACGGCACCAAGCTGATCGCCCTCGGCGACGGCCGCTATCTGAAACTGTTCCGCCGCAAGCGGTTGTTGAGCAGCGCGCTGATGCGGCCCTACTCCTGGCGCTTTCAGCGCAATGCCCGGCGCCTCGGCGAACTGGGCATCCCCACGGTGGCGCCGGAAGCCCTCTTGCGCATCCCCCACCTGCGCCGCACCGCGGTGCTCTACCAGCCGCTGGCCGGGCGCACGCTGCGCGAGCTGCTCGACGCGGAGCCCGGGGGCGAGCGCTGGATCGCGGAATTTGGCCGCTTTCTCGGCCAGTTGCACCGGCAGGGCGTGTACTTCCGTTCGCTGCACTTCGGCAATCTGGTGGTCACTGAGACCGGCGCTTTCGGGCTCATCGATATCGCCGATCTCGACTTCCGCGCCGCCCCCCTGAGTGCCGCGCTGGTGGTGCGCAACCTGCGCCACCTGTTGCGCTACCCGCAGGACGGCGACCGGGTGCGGGCGGCCCGCGAGGCCTTCCGCGCAGCCTATGACCAGGCCGGACAGGCGCTGCCGGACTCAGCCACGGCCTTGCTGGCACTTCCCTGAGCGTCGCGGATCGTCCCGCGACGGTGAGCGGCTAGCGCCTGCGCGGTGCCAGGCCACAGCGCAGGCGCAGGTATTTGCCGAGATAGGACCAGCGACCGAGCGCCAGCAGCGGCTTGGCGCGCAGCGCCTGGTGGAAATAGTGCATGGCGCGCAGCCCGTCACCGGCCAGATAACAGGAACGGAACAGCGATAGCTGACGCTGGACCTGGAAGCGGTCGCGGTAGGCTAGTGCCCAACCCGGCATCAGATCGGAGCGAAACACTTCGTCGCTCAGTGCCGTGGCCACTGCCAACGCGCGATCGACGTCCTGGCGCAGTGATCCAGAATGGCGGTGGGCGATCGCCACTACCGCCGGCGTCACTGCCACCTCGCCGCTGATCAGCAACCAGGCAAACACCGGGATGTCCTCCGTCACGGGCAATCCTTCCGGGTAACGGCGTCGGGCGAGCGCCGCGCGGCGGATGGCCACTGCGCTTCCGGTCAGGTGGATGCGCTTGCCGAACAGGTAACTGTGCAGGCGCCGCTCTGGGGTGGCGGGCAATTTGCCCACTGCCCGGAGCTTCGAGCTGCCTCCTTCGTCCACCGCGCGATGGGCGCCGGCAAGCAGGTCGGCAGCCGGCATCCGCGCGAGCAATTCCCGGTAGGCGGCCAACGCCCCCGGCGCCAGCTCGTCGTCGGCGTCGAGAAAGATGAGGTAGCGGCCACCGGTCGCATCGAGCCCGCGGTTGCGAGCAGCCGCGGCGCCGCGATTGGGCTGGGACAGAAACCGCAGCTGGCCGGGATGGCGCGCCTGCAGTTCACGGGCGACTTGAGCGGTGTCGTCGCTGGAGCCGTCGTCGATCACCAGCAGGTCCCAGTCGTCGCCGTCCTGGGCGAGCACCGAGTTCACCGCGCGCGCGAGCCAGTGTCCATAGTTGTAGCAGGGAATGACAATGCTGAATCGCGGTGCTTCAGCCATGGGCGCGGGTAGCAGGTTTGGTGATCAGCAGATCCTCCATGGCCAGATACTCCAGGTCGGAGCCGAAGAACATGGCCAGCGCATCATCCGGCGAACACACCATGGGTTCCCCGCGCCGATTGAGCGAAGTGTTGAGCACCACGCCGTTGCCGGTCAGGCGTTCGAGTTCCTCCATGAGTTCGTAGTAACGCGGATTGTGGCGCCGCTCCAAGGCCTGGGCGCGGGCGGTGCCATCTTCGTGAACCACCTCCGGCACCCGCGCTTTCCACTCCTCGCGCACCTCGAAGGTGAAGGTCATGAAGGGCGCGGGGTGGTCGATCCTGAACATCTGTGGTCGCACCCGATCCAGCATGCTGGGACAGAACGGCCGCCAGCGCTCGCGGAACTTGATCTGTTCGTTGATGCGATCGGCGATGCCGGGCACGCTCGGGCAACCCAGGATCGAACGCCCGCCGAGGGCGCGGGGGCCGAATTCCATGCGCCCCTGGAACCAGGCCACGGGGTGACCTTGGGCGAGCAGTTGCGCCACGCGCTCAGGAATGTCGGAGACAACCTCGCACTGTGGTTGCTGCGGATGGCGCTGACAGGCTTCCAGGCACTCCGCCGTGGTGTAGGCCGGTCCGAGGTAGACGTGCTCCATCGGCTCGGGCTGGATGCCGCGCCGGACCAGCGCCCAGGACGCCGCCCCCACCGCGGTCCCGGCATCGCCCGAGGCCGGCTGCACGAACAGCTCGCGCACCTCGGGGCGGGCGATGATCTTCTGATTGAGCTTGACGTTGAGCGCGCCGCCGCCGGAGAACGCGAGGCGGCCGGTCTCGCGCAGGATGTCGCCCAGGTAGTGATCCATCAGCTTGAGTACCGCGTCTTCGTAGAGCGCCTGGATGGCCGCGGCATAGTCGATGTAGGGCTGGTCGGCGCTGTCGCCTTGGCGGCGCGGCCCCAGCCATTCGATCAGGCGCGGACTGAAGTAGAAACCCTGGCCCTTTTCCTTGTAGCGGCGCAGGCCGACCGTGTTCACATAGCGGGTATTGACCCGCAGCTCGCGCCCGTCGCAATGGAGCAGACGCGACAGGTCGTGGCGCTTCGGATCGCCGTAGGGCGCCATGCCCATCACCTTGTATTCGCCGTCGAGCATCTCGAAGCCCAGATACTCGGTCAGCGCGCCGTAGAGTCCGCCCAGGGAATCCGGATCGTAGAACTCCTTGATCTTGTGGATGCGGCCGTTTTCGCCGTAGCCGAAAAAGGTGGTGGCGTATTCGCCCTTGCCGTCGACGCCGAGGATCGCTGTCTTGCCGGTGAAACCGCTCAGGTGATAGGCGCTGCTGGCATGGGCGAGATGGTGTTCGACCGGTTCGAACTCGATCCGCGCGGGGTCGATGCCCAGGGTCCCCAGCAGCTCGAACACGCGCCCGCGATAGCGGCGGTAGCGGCGGTTGCCGTTGAGCAGCGCGTCCAGGGCACGGTCCGGCGCGTACCAGTAGCGGCGCGCGAAGTGCCAGCGCGCCGGCGAGCGCAGCGGGATGGGCGCGAAGGGCACCGCCACCACGTCGATATCGGCGGGGCTTACCCCGGCCTGGCGCAGACAGAAGCGCGCGGCCTCCAGCGGCATCCGGTTCTTGGCGTGCTTGTCGCGGATGAAGCGCTCCTCCTCGGCGGCAGCGGCGAGGTGGCCATCGACGTAGAGCGCCGCGGAGGGGTCGTGGCCGAGCGCGCCGGACAGGCCGAGGACAATGGTGGGCAAGGTCAGGGCTCCTATCCGCAGTGAGGTTCGGAACGCTCCAGCGGCGCCAGCAGCTGGGCGAAGTGGCGGCGCAGTGCGCCGTCCCAATTGGCCAGAAAGCGTTCCCGATCGCGGCGCAGGGCGCGCTGCGCGCTGCGCTCGCAGCGGTGCAGACGCATGGCATCGAGGTCGATCAGCAACAGGCGTTGGATGGCTTCCTCGACCAGAAAATTGCTGGCCTTGAGGTCGCCATGGCTGAGCCCGGCGGCAGCCAGGGCAACCAGGGTTTCGAGCAATGCCCGGTCCAGCCACTCCGGCAGTTCGCCAGCTCCGCGCGCTTCCACCCAATCCTGCAAGGGCACTCCCGCGCTGGCTTCAGTGATCAGGTAGGTCACCAGCCGGAACGGGCCCCAGCGCCCCTCGCGCAGTCCCACCGCCCGCGGCGTCGGCACACCGACGTGATGAAGCAGGTTGGCGCTCTGCCAGGAAGTCCACGCGCGGGAGCGGCGCAGCGCGCGGCGCAGGCCGTGGCGCCAATCCTTGACATTGTAGCGCTTGACGACCAAATCCCGGGCCGCTCCGGATACCCGTACCACGGTGGCGGTGTTGCCGTCCTTGAGCCGCGGCGCCGCGGCCACCGCCCGCTCCGGATCGGCCAGCAGGTGCAGGAAACCGGTATCGTCGCGGTCGCGACGGCGGGCGACGAAGGAGCGCCAGGAGCGCTCTACCACGAATTCGGTGCAGGAGCGCACGCACTTGCGGCGGTAGTCGCGCAGCCGGCGCAGGCGCGCCCGCCGCCAGTCCCGCCGCAGCGCCGCGTCGTCGTCGAGCCCGCCGTAGTGACCCAGCAGGCCGTGCAGGCGCGCGTCCCAGGCGGGTGGGAACTGGGCCAGCAGCAGCGCCAGGTTGGCGCGCGACGCCCGGGCACCGCGCGCGCGGCGGATGCCGGCGCCATCGATGGCGTGAGCCACGCCGTCGCGGATCAAGAAGTTGTCGAGGTGGGCATCGCGCTGGACCAGCCCCGCACGATGCAACGCACCGAACAGCGCCAGCACGGCACCGACGTCCACTTCCGCCTCCGCTGCGTCAAGACGGTTGGCGAGACCGTAGGCGTCCGGCAGAAACTCCGTGGCCAGCACCCAGGCGCGAGACTCTTGATGACGCCAGCGAACCTCCGGGCTCGGCACGCCTCGCCCATGCAGCAGGTCAAGGCCGGCGCATTCGCGACTGTAATCGCGGCGGCGGAGGAACAGCTTGACCAACAGGGCCTGGCCATCGGCCCGGGCGCGAAACACCAGGCGCCGGCCCGGCAGGTGGCGATACACCTGCTCGGCGACCAGCGGCTCCCGCCCCTGCAGCGCCAGCGTGAAGGGTGTCGGCGGCAGGTGGCCGGCGCGCAGCGCCGCCAGCTCGATGCTCGCGGGAGCGCCGTTCATCGTTGTTTCAACCGCGCGATGCGCCGGGCGAGTCCCGCGACGTCCAGGTTCCAGCCCCGGGCGCGGAGATAGACGGCGAGCAGCCGTTCGCGCAGCGGCGCATCCAGCGCCTTGCAGTGGCGCAACAGGGTGTCGAGATCGCGCAGCCCGGCACAGCGGCGGCGGATGCGCTTGCATTTCTCCAGATCGATCAGACGCACAGGCACCGCGACCTCACCAATGGCGAAGTCGCGGGCCACGAACAGATGCTTGGGATACAGGCAGCCGTGGCGCCAGCCAGCGGTGTGGAGCGCCGCGAGCAGCGCGCCGATCGCCTCCATCAACTGGTGGCGGACTGGCCGATGTGGGTTTTCCGCCAGCCAGGCTTCCAGATCCTGGTAGTCGTCGAGCGCCCGGGTCAGCAGCAGGGCACGGTCGGCACCGGCACGGCGCTCGCGCCCGAACGCGGCCACCTCCAGGGTAGCGATGCCGCACCTGCGCAGCGCCGCGATGGCCTGCCATTCGCGTAGCGCCAGGGGAATCCCGCGCCAGCAATGGCGCAGGGTGCGGCAATTGAAATTGCACTGGCGCTTGAGAAAGTAGCGCTGCGGTCCGGCGCTGGTCGCCAGCTCCAGCACGCCGACGGCGCTGGTACCGCCGCGCGCGGCGTTGCCGGCCTCGACGCCGGCGGTTCGGACCGACCAGAGTGCGTCGAAGCTGGCGAGCCCCGCCGCGGTCAGCAGTTCGCGCTCGGCGGGCGCGATGATCAGCCGCGTGCTCACCCGTGGTAGCCCTTGCGCACGCCCTTGGCGTGCAGCGCTTGGGCGCGCCGATCCACCTGCCGCCAGGGCCGCGCCGCGAGTGCCGCGCGCAGATCGCTGGCCTGGTAGTGGCGCACAAAATACAGCTCGTCGCGGCGGCTGAAGCCCGCCCGGCGCGCCGAATAGCACAGGCTAGCCAGATCCTTGCGGCGCCAGCG